>JAQYWO010000504.1 GCA_029379215.1 Rhizonema sp. PD37 | reverse complement strand
AGAATTGGATGATGCATCTTTACAAGCCATCACAGGAGGTGTTGCTACTGCATTTGATATTAGTGGAGCCGTAAGCGGAATTCTGAGTGTTTTAAACATTCCCGTAGCTGGTGTAACTGCTTACGCTGGAGCGAATGGATCTTTTTACGCTTTTCCGTAGTGATATCACTTAAACAAGTAAAGTTGTGAGCTAAACCAACCCCTTGTAGGGGGTTGGTTTTAGACTAAAAGCAGGTACGATATTAAGTCAGGATAATCACCTATTATTCAACCTGACACGACATTTTAGACGAAGCTATCGTATCTCTTGACGCTTTTAATGTTTGGCGCACTCCATACAGTCCGTGCAAAGTACAACTGACATAAATCTCTGCGCCCAACGCATCATCAAATTCCGTAGCACATTTAATGGCGGTGACATCCTCAATCGCCCGATTCATACTCATCGCCTTCTCATCCAGTCGGACTTATTTATGGCTTCCTCAAGTCGGTTAGCGATCGCCTCAAAGCAGCTTTTAAACCGTAGCCTCTTCGTCTGTAAAGCATTGTACTCATCAATTCCTCCTGCTTTACAGACGGTGATACAAATTTTATAAACACGAACGTGATCAAGAGCTGTTGTTACAGTATTGCTTTACAAGAATGCATCAGCCCATATACCTCAATAAGTTTGAGTTAATGCTCTTTCAGTGTGAATTTTTGGCTGTTCCGAGACACTCCGCTTTGAAGCTTCTCGAAATTGGTTGACGGTAGATAAGTTCTCGCTCAAGAAAAATGTATTGCTGTATACCTAAGTCCATATCAGTAGACCAAAAAATGAATGCGCTCTTTTCGATATAGTAAGTTTAAATAACTGCTTTTCCTATAATAAACTGTATTGTACAATACATCTTTTCAAGAACTTGATTGAAGTTCTATCATAAATAAAGCTAGGCAATGTTAACCTTCGTACCAGAATGGCATTGCCTTTTGATCTGTTTCCACAAGTAGTGGTTGCGGCGATCCTCTCAAAAGCATCGTCGCCATTTGTAAATACTGACTTTTCGTTTCTAGTTTGACTTGTACACAAAGAAAATTAGACTTATATTTATGATATATTATTAACTGCATCACTGTCAGTACTAAGCTATTAGTAACGTTCATAAAAATGTGTTTCTATACACGTAAAATTAAGTGAGTAAGTCAGTGGTAATATATGTCTTTAAATATTGAACTTTTAGAGCAAAGTTTTGAGCGTGTTAAACCCTGCGCCGATGAATTTACAGCCAACTTCTACGAGAATCTATTTGATGCTCACCCAGAAATAAAACTTTTGTTTAACACAACAGACATGGCAAAACAACAGAAAAAGCTGTTGCAAGCTTTGTCACTGGTGGTAGAAAATCTCCGCTCACCAGATGTTTTGGGACAAGTTTTGAGTGACTTAGGAGCAAGACACGTCGGTTATGGTGCGATCGCCAAACACTATCGTCCATTTGGGGAAGCAATACTAACGACTTTTGAGCAGTACCTTCAACAAGATTGGACTCCGGAACTCGAAAAGGCGTGGCAAGAGGCTTATAGAACGATTACCTTTACAATCTTAAGAGGTGCAGGGATAGAATCTTCACCGAAAGAAGAGATCTTAGAAGCACCGAAATCAGAGGAAAAAACAGCAAGTGCCGCTTCGACAAAAACTCAGCACGAATTAGAGTTAATCCCAAATTTATCAAAAGTAGAGCTAAAAGTCGAGTTACTCGAGAGCAGTTTTGAAAAAGTAAAATCCCACGCAGATGAATTTGCAGCCAGCTTCTATGAGAATCTATTTGATGCTCACCCAGAAGTCAAACCTTTGTTTAACACAGCAGACATGGCAAAACAACAGAAAAAGCTGATGCAAGCTTTGGCGCTGGTGGTAGAAAATCTCCGCTCACCAGATGTTTTGGGACAAGTTCTGAGTGACTTAGGCGCAAGACACGTCGGCTATGGTGCGATCGCCAAACATTATCGTCCAGTTGGGGAAGCAATACTGAAGACGTTTTCACAGTACCTTGAACAAGATTGGACTCCGGAAATCCAAAAAGCGTGGCAAGATGCTTATAGAACGATTACCTTCATAATGTTAAAAGGTGCAGAATCTTCACAAAAAGTCCCAGAGCAAGAAGCAGTAGCCTTAGAGAAACCCAAAGATTTAAAGGTAGAAAAGAAAGAATCTCAACAACCTCAGCCTTTGATTGAGCAACAGAAAAAGTCCTTAATCTCAATAGAATTGGATGGTGCCGTACTCAAACAAATAGAGCGATTAAAGACTAGATTATCTCTTAAGCAGTGGAGTGACATTCTCACAGAAATTCCCCGAAAAACTCTCGACACTTTCTGGGCACTACCACTATGGGTAGTTGCTATTAGCTCAGGAGTCATCTTGACAGTAGTTTTTGTGTTAATTGATGACAATTCTCTGTTTGGAAAAGTTTTAGCTCGCAGTGATGCTATCAGTATGATTGTAGCCCTGGTTATATTTATTAAAGAAGCACCTACTCGCCAAAAACAATTTCACTACCAAGCTTGGGGTACGGTTGATGCAGCGCACGGTGTAAAAGTTAGCAATGCGAGAATTTTAGCACTACAAGATTTGAATAAGGATGGTGTTTCTCTCAGAGGTTTGGATGTCCCTCGTGGAGAGTTTGTGGGTATTGATCTATCGTCATCCAATCTCAGTGCAGCCAATTTGAATCAAACCGACTTCACTAACGCCAATCTCAGCTACGCCAACCTTGATCATGCTAACCTTTCCCAAGCAAAACTGAGCGGAGCCAATCTCAGTCATGCTACCCTGAGTTTTGCTCGCTTAAGTCAAGCTAACCTCAATAGTGCCAATCTTAGTAGCGCTAACCTGATTTGTGCAGACTTGAGCAATGCTAATATGTCAGGTGTCAATTTGAAGAATGCCTCTTTGAGTGGTTCTAACCTCAAAAGTGCTTACCTGGGTGGTGCAAATCTTAAAGGTGCTAAAGTAAGCATTTCTGAACTGAATGATGCTTTCCTTGAAGGTGCCATCATGCCAGATGGTTCCAAGTACTCATCTACTTCGGCTTCAAGCAAGTAAATATAGCAGTATTCATTTGAATTATAGACATGTTCAAAAAAGAAATGTGAAGACGCGCTTTTTAGATGTCTCTATACAGGTTGATGGTTAGCAAATTCTCTTATATGATGTCCTTTAAATCACCCATAATATAAAGAACCCCTCCCCGCAAGCGGTGAGTCCAGCGCGAATGACGGCTTTCCCGCTACTAGGCTACTGGCGATCTTCGCAGCGTTAGCGACGGAGGAGCGTCTCCCGTTGGGGGAGGGGTTGGCTCACAAGGGCTTTGTTTTTTACATGTAGGTAAGACTGGGTAGACATGGGGGGAAAGTAGACAAGGAAGATGATAAAAAACTATGTATATATACTGATTAATCCTCTGTTTTTGGGAAAAAACTGCCTTGTCTGCTTTCCTTCCTTGTCCTCCAAGTCTTGCCAACACCCA
>JAQYWO010000503.1 GCA_029379215.1 Rhizonema sp. PD37 | reverse complement strand
GATGCAGGGGATGCAGGGGAGGAAAAAAGACTTTATCCGAGCAGTATTGGGGGCGGGATTAACATAGATAACTGGGTACATGTGAGCATTTTCTCAAACCCTCTCTACGGGATTCGGGAGGCATCTCCAGGTTTCTCCTGTACATCAACCACACGTAAAAGTTTATTGCAGCGAAAAGTCATGCATACGGTTTTCCCATCGTAGGGAACTTTTCAAGACATACGCTATGTTTGAGGATTATGGTTCAAGCATGTGAAGTAATCCTGTCGGTAGGCAAAGACGATCGCTACCTCTACAGGCGATCGCAATAATTTTAGTTACGATAAGGTAAGTACCCAATTTTACAGCTATTGCATGCAGTCAATCAAGCTAGATTAGTCTTGGTTAACTTTTTGGCAAGGTTATTTTTATGGAAACGAACGAGTTAAAATTTTTACTCACTCTGCTTGGTTGTGCGAATTATCGATCTCCTCTGAGTGCTAAAGCCTTTGGCAGCTTTCAAGGTAAAGACAAAATTTGTCGAGATTTGGGCGATCGCGAACTCGTAGACTTTTCTCGCGAGATTGCCTCAGTCAAAATTTTACCACCCGGTCAAGCTCTACTCAAACTCGAATCAGCACAAATACCCCTTGTAGATAAAGAACATAAGGTGCTGGAAAAGATAAGTAAAGCTTCAGGTAAAATTATCCCCAGCCAAATCAAAATGTCATCACTCAAAGTAGCTGAAAAAGAAACTATCTTAACAGCCCTTGATGAAAGAGGATTGATTGAAGCTGAAAGAAAAATCACAAAGACGAAAGCTGAGGTATGGCTGACTCAGCGAGGACTCGAGTATTTGCGCGATGACTACTACCCTAAGGGAAAAGCAATCATCAGCCTCGACCTGCTGAACAATTATTTAGGCTTGTTACGTAAATCTCTACATAATAAGCCAGTGCCAGTACTTACCACTGAAGAATCATCAATTGAGACAATTGTCAATTTCACTGATGAACAAATTCTACAAACCATCCGGAAATTAGATCGGGAACTCGTTACTGACAATTATTTGCCAATTTTTCACCTGCGGCAAAAGTTACAACCTCCCCTATCACGCGATGAATTAGATAAGGCGCTTTATCGTCTGGAAGAAGCCGACCAAATTGAATTGAGTACATTGGCAGATCCAGACGATTATACTCCTGAGCAAGTTGACGCGGGAATTTCCCAGATTAGTGGTGGACCCTTATTTTTCATTACAACAAGCTAGCACACTTAAATCACAAATTAGGTTATGGTTCAAGACACCAAAGATATCACCATGCCAACTATTAATGAAGTTATTAAAAAATCACTTAACCCATTTGATAACTCTGCAGCACGTAACTTTTGGGAAGAGCAGGAACTCTCGCCTACAGTTGAATCTATTCATCAAAAGCAATTAACCCAAATCAAAAGTGTTTTGAGAGAAGTTATTCAAGACCATAAAACCCGCACCTTAATTCTTTACGGTGATGCTGGTTCGGGGAAAACTCACTTCTTGGGTCAGCTGAAACAAAACCTGAACGATCAAGCTTTTTTCGTATACATTGAGCCATTCTCTCAGAGTGACCATATCTGGCGACACATCTTACGCAATGCCGTTGATAGTCTGGTTAATGCTCCAGCAGGACAAACGGATTCCCAATTAATCCTCTGGCTGAAAAGCTGCTTGTCTACAATTCGGAAGGGCTTAAAAAGCGACCAGCAACGCTTAGTTGACACAATTAAAAGCTTTTTTGGTAAAACCGATGCTGTACGCGATCGCCAACTCTTCATTGACATCCTCAAAAAAACTATCGGCACTACTGGAATTTACAATGCTAATGAATTCTTTGGTGTCCTTTATGACCTAACTAATCCTGACTTGTACTCTCTAGCCTGTGAATGGTTGAAAGGGGATGATCTAGATGAAGAAAGTCTGAAAAAGCTAAAAGTTAAGCAATCTATTGATGATGAAGATAAAGCGCGGGGTATTTTGGGTAATTTTAGCAAAATTTCTGATAAGACTCAACCGATTGTATTATGTTTTGATAATCTAGATAGCATTGCTCGTTTGCCAGACGGCTCTACTGACATACAAGCTTTATTCAACGTCACCTCTACAATTTATAACGGTAATTGGAAAGGTTTCCTGATAATCATCAGTATCAGGTTAAGCACTTGGAATGACAATTACAAGCGAGTTCGACCTTCTGACTTAGATAGAGCTAGTATCAGAATTCCACTAAAACGTATCACCCTGGAGGAGGCTGAAGC
Source organism: Rhizonema sp. PD37 (assembly GCA_029379215.1). Lineage (GTDB taxonomy): Bacteria > Cyanobacteriota > Cyanobacteriia > Cyanobacteriales > Nostocaceae > Rhizonema. The sequence continues at coordinate 1,240 of JAQYWO010000503.1, read as the reverse complement.
ACTCTTAGCTACTCGACTCTATCCCCTACACAATCAAGCTCAGCCTCAACCTGTTTCTCCCATTTACCCCTTAACTCAGCAGATGCTAGAGAAAGAGTTTCCTAGCCGCAAAGCTTCACCCCGTAAAGCACTGGAGTTAGGGAAAGTAATATTCCAGGATTATAAGAAATCATTATTGAGTGATGATGTACGAACTACTCAGAGCGAACAGTCCAATGATGAAGAGGAGCAACTAGAAACAGAGTATCCAGAAGAAAAAATATTTCAAGCTGAATTTCAATTGCTATGGCAGCAGGAGTACAAAACATCTCAAGAAAAAATTACTAAAATCAGCTTGTTAGCGGCAATCGATCTAATGCGAATGTTGGAACAAGCTCTAACTGCCTTACAAGTACAGGGAATTAAGCCTAAACTTTTAAGTGGAAGATACGCTGGTTATTCTTTAAGTTATTTACACCCTGGAAAGCAAGAACGGGTGGGGATAGTTTGGACAGAAGATCCAAGCATGACAAGTTTTTTTAATGTGATGAATGCTTGTCAAAAAGTGATTCAGCAGAATATCTGTCAAACTTTGTACTTGATTAGAGATGGAGGGGTAGGGAAAGCAAACCTCGCTGGGAACCAAATATATAAACAAATATTCACTGAGACTAATCATATTCACATTAAACCAACACTGTCTTCTATTCACTACTTAGCAACATACCATAGCTTAGTAAAAGCTGCGGAAGCTAATGAATTGGAATTTACAGGCAAAATAATTAATTTGAAGAAATTAGAAACTTTTATCTGTGACTCTCAAATTTTGCATCAGTGTACTTTATTGCAGAATTTAGGTATTGTTGCTAATTCACCTAAAAATATAAAAAATGGTGAAGATAAAAATGATTTGCAACCAGTCAAAGAATTTCTATTTAATTTAGTTGTAACACAGGGTTACATGGGTGTACCAACATTAATTCAACGAACAGAAAAACAGTTTTCCTCTGTAAAAACATTAGATATTCAGCAGTTAGTCCAACAACTGTGCCAAGAACAGAAAACTCAAATTATTGATCCAAAAGCTAAGTTGCAAGACCAACTAATTTGTTTAGTTACTAAAAATTAGTCTTTTCCTAAAAATCCTCACGTCTGGACTTTAGACTAAGCAGGCGATCGTAAAAAAGGCTGATCCATTAGAATTGATACTAGGCAATAACAAAATGACCCAGCAGTACGCTCGTTAATAAACTGGAAAGCT
>JAQYWO010000074.1 GCA_029379215.1 Rhizonema sp. PD37 | reverse complement strand
GTACTACTCAAGCAACTTTTTGTTGATGTGTGACAGTTAGGGTGCGGAAGGTGGGATTAAACGCATATAGGTGTTTAAAAGAAGTGCCAGGAAACCAGAGCCAGAAAGGGTAGTCCATAAAAAAGACATCCGTAATAAAAAGATTATAGAGTTTCCAATAATACTTGAATGTGAAGCGCCACCAGAAGATGAACTAATTCTGGAAAACAATGGTGGAGGGCGATCGCTCTGTTGATCAGCGATGTTTCCTGATTGTGAGCCTATGAAAAGCCTATACATTGTCGTAGTATCATATTTGACGATCAACAATTGCTTTGTAATCTGGAAAACATGATATTCAATATGTATCAGATCTGAAGTACAAACATCGTCTCATGGAAGCTATGCCACCAGACTATTCCGGTCAAGATCTTAGGGGTCGTTCTTTCAAAATTCAAAACCTTGAGGAGGCCAATTTTAGCTATAGTGAGGGATATTGATTCATGTAATTCGTCTAATCTATTAACCGACACCTGACGCCGACTGCCGCGCTCTCCGCTTCAAGTGGAAACAGGTTTCCACTGTTTGGACACCCACAGCGGCCAGATAGGATGAAAGGGCGACGGTCTCGTTGAGCGTGAAGATCGCACCGATATAACCATCTGGCCGCACCAGCACCCAATCTCCGGCCTCCACGCCATAGGCATCCCGCAGATGATGGCCGTCATCGACGATATCGCCATCCGACCCCACGATGTGGATGTGAAGACCGGCGCAAGACGCGACTGGGGGGGAGCCTTCTATCTCATAGCCCATTAAGGTCCAGTGCGGTCCCTCAAAGAGCCTAAACAGTCGCGTCGGTTGCCCCGCAGCGCCCCGAACTGGAGCGTCGGGCGCACGATCACCAGTCTGGATGCCGCCAAGACGCTTCGGCTTCTCCTTCGCAAGGGATGACTCCCGATAACCGATGTCGAGCTGATGCACTTCCCGGCCCCGGCTCATAGAGTTGCGCTTTGTTGCATCAAGCAGCTTGGTAGTAAGACCGAGCATCTGCGCGGCGATCGGTCGGCGCTCTTCCTCATAGGTGTCGAGCAGCGCATCCGGCGCGCTGTCCAACACAGCCGCTAGCTTCCAGCCAAGATTATAAGCGTCCTGCACGCTGGTATTGAGACCCTGTCCGCCGGTCGGCGGATGGATATGGGCGGCATCGCCCGTCAGGAAGACACAGCCAACGCGGTAGCGGTCGGCGAGCCGCGCGTTCATGTTGTAGGCAGACGCCCAGAAAACCGAACGGATGACGATGTCGGTGCGACCAGTGCGCGCCGCCACCATTGCGGTCAGACCTTGGGCCGACATATCTATCTCGCTCTCTAACGGGATCGGGGCTTGTAGCTGGAACATCTCGGTGCCAGCGAGCGGGCAGAGCGACATTTGTTTTTCCATCGATCCCTCGTTGAAGTAATGCCAGGCGTCACGGCTTAAGCCCAGAAGAAGGACATCGGCGACGACGGCGCGGACGCCAAGCGTCTTGCCGGGAAAGCCGATATTGAGCGCGTGACGTACGAAGCTATGGCCGCCATCCGCGCCGACGAGATAGCGCGCGCGGATTATTTCGACGCCGACCGGGCCAGTGACATAGCAAGTAATACCCTCTGCGTCCTGGTCAAAACCCGTCAGCTCGTGGCTGTAGTCAGGATATTGACCGAGTTCAGCCAGGCGATCGCGCATCACGCGCTCGGTCAGGAATTGCGGCACGAGCAGCGGGATATGATAAGGCTCCGCCGGCGTGGCATCACCCGACTTGATGACAACCGAGTCCTCGAAGCTGCCATCGTCCCGGTATTTCCGTTGCGGCGGATAGGTGCCGCCAGCAGCGACCAGGCGATCAATGATGCCGAGGTCTTCAAAGACTTCCTGGCTGCGCGGCTGGATACCCTTGCCGCGCGAGCCGCGAAACGGGGTGTCCATCTTTTCGATCAACCGGAAGGCGACGTTTCGGCGCGCCAGATCAATCGCCAACGTCAGACCGGCCGCGCCGGCTCCGCAAATCAAAATCTCTGTAGTTGTTTTTTCCGTCATGACAAACTCCCTAATGTGTGTATAATACACATATCATGGAAAATTGAATGGCGTCAATAAAAAGCGTGCATAATACACATATCAAGACTGATTTGCGGATGATACACAGGGCTGTGCTTGATATCCTCGGCGTCATGAACCAGCCGCAGCGCGATACCATGATGATCGAAGAGGCAGGGATTTCGCTTGATCGCGCACTGTTCCCGCTATTGGTTGGGATCGGGCGCTTCGGACCGATTGGCGTGGTCGATCTGGCTGATTGCGTTGGCCGCGACTACACAACGGTCAGCCGCCAGGTGGCGAAGCTGGAAAGCCTGGGACTGGTGGAGCGGCGGGCGGCGCAAGCCGATCAGCGCGTGCGCGAGGCGATCATCACGGGCAAGGGCCGGGAGATGACCGATGCAATCGACATAGCACGTGATCGGATCATGTCCTCAATGCTCGCCGACTGGAGCCCGGAGGATATTGAAATGCTGGCGCGGCTTATACGCCGACTGGCGGACTCTGCGATCACGCTCAGTCGAGCGGGATGAGATTTATCGGGATTTTTCAGTGGAGCGGAAGTTGGGGCTTTTGAGTTTTTTAGCAGTGAAAAAGTTTGAGCAAGAGCAGTACGTATTGTTTGAGCAGGAAGAATTGGAGGGGTAGATTGGGGGGTTTTTGGGACTTGAGCGTCGGGAGAGTCGAGGAGTAATGAGAAGAAGAGAAAAATAATACAAAGATTCTTAAAGAAGCAATACATTCATATATATTACAAGTTAAAGATAGAAGGCTAATATTTGACATTATTCCTGCTGATGAAAAGTTATTCGAGATAGATGACTTTCAACTACGTCAAATATTTAAAATAACTAGACTTAATCAAATCTTAAACAAGTTAAAATCAGAATATGATTACATACTAATTGATTCACCACCTAATTGGCGATTTATGATTCAAAGTGCTATATATTCTGCTTATTAGTCCTATTTCCTACTAAGCAGAAAACCATTTTTTCTTTAGAAAATGCATCTATAGCAATCAAAAAGTTGATTTCTCAAGTTCAACAATTTAGAAAATATAGTGGACCCATTGCGTATAAAAATAAAATAGCCCGTGATTACTATTTAGCTTTATTGAAGGAGTATTTTTTTAAATGAACAATTTGAATGATATCGGAAACTTGATGCATTTGTATATGAATGAAGTTAAACTCGGTAAGGAAATAGATGCTCCTGAGTTTTTAATTAAAGCTACAGCAAAGATCCTTAACAAGTCAGGTAGCTGTAACTGGATTCCTGTTATTGTTCAAGAAATTGGTGAGGAGCAGTACGAAGTTATTGGTAACTCATTTATCTACGCTGTTGCAGAAGAAGCTGGTTTAGAAAAAATCTGGTGTATTATTGCTGACTCAAGTGATGAAACTACTGAATTGACTAAAGTTCTCTCAGGTGAGAGTGCACCTAAAATTAATCTTTCTACGACCACAAGTGATGAAATTAAGGCTGCACTTCAGTATTTAATTGAAAAGCCAGATAGTGTTCTTAAAAGTGTCAAAATTTTAGTGGCAACAAACCGTATTGATGAAGCTCCTCGTCAAAACTGGACAACGTTAGAGCCAATTACAAAACTGAAGTGTGGCATTACCAAAGGTGATAAACTAAATGCTTTGAAGGAGGTTTTCTACTTAACTCCTCAACCACTGTCTGAAGTTATCAAGGACTCCACTACCTTGAACACACTCACTAGTGCAGAACTAAAAGCTCTGGCTAAAACGCGTGGATTATCAGGCTATAGTAAGAAGAAAAAGAACGAATTAATTGAGTTATTGAGTCAATGATTTGTTCGTTGCCTTTCTTTTTTTGAGTGCTAAACATAGCTGAAATAGCCAAATTACGTATAGTACACATGTACGATGCGTAAGTTCTATCAGTTTTCAAGTTATGAACCGTATTGTTTGAGAAATCAGATCTCCGACAACTTTTACGAAGTCGGGGATCTAGATCTTGCTTCTCCCCAATTAAAATGAGATCTATGCTCGATTGAGTTTTTGGTATATTGTGGACTTGGCTTAGTCTGCTTTGAATCCCGCGCCTTCTATGCGTGGGAGCGTCAAATGCTTTAATTAAATGGTATTTGTCGCTATCATCAACTTTGGAGGGCTTTATAAGGTGATTGATCAAATCGCAGGGAATTCAAGAGAATTCTATGAGTAATGCACTTGCCATCGCTGCCGTCACTGCGGTACTGAAATACTTAATCGAAAATGGTTTAGTCACTGATGCGATCGCAACGAGTGTTGGCGATGTGGTTGTGACTGCCCTGCCGCCAGATCGCATTTCCGTGGAAACGGACGAACGTGCTCAGATCAATGTGTATCTCTATCTAATAACGCCAAATCGCAATGTAGACTGGGTGTCTCAGGAACTGCGGCAGCGTCACCCTCAATCTACAGGAGCAAATCCACCCCTGTCTCTTGATCTTCACTACTTAATAACAGCCTACGGAGCAAAAGATTTTCAAGCAGAAATCTTGCTCGGATATGCAATGCAGTTGTTGCATGAAATCCCGGTTCTGACAAGTGATATCATTTATACTGCTTTAAAAAATACCAATACGAATAGTATCTTATCTCAAGCTTTGGCAACAGTGTCTATCTCAGAGCTAGCTGAGCAAATAGGACAGATCAAAATTTACCCAGAGTTTTTTAACATGGAAGAGACATCAAAGCTTTGGTCAACACTACAAACACACTACCGTCCCTCAGCTGCTTATCAGGCATCAATGGTATTCATCGACAGTCGTAATTTGAAATAAAAGTAGTTAAAAACACTTCTTGTACTACGATTCAAACTCTTGCAATCACCTAACAGAACAAACGTACTACTTTAAGAGAGATACGATCAGGTGCCGACTACACAAGAATATTGTCAGTGAGGGTTGAGATTGTAGATATTGCTTAATCCCCACGCTACAATGAAGACCATCATGTAACCAATCAGCCTGCTGACTCAAATGCACTCTACATTGTCTGGGAAATGGGTCACAATGATTGTATTAGTATACTTGAACACAATTCTGAATAGCCAAAAAAAATATATGACAAGCAGGAACTTTACTGTATAATTCTGGTGCTTGTAAGATTCTAGTACCTATAAGCTGAATCGACACAGGTTAAATTAACTGATGGAAGGCTTGGGGAGCGCTCATATCTGATCGCCCGCTCTTTCTGAAGTCAACATTTTTGTCGATTTAAAAGTATCATAATATACAGGGAAAACGTAAAGTATGTCTATAGTCAAAGAGTACGCAGGTCATGTCTTGATTGGAACACCACTCGAAAGTCCGGCGCGTGGATTGCGGGGGATGTTACAGTTACCACAGCTATGGAAGACTCCAGAACTAAAAGAAGTTTTTGTAGAACCAACCCGAATCGATCAAGTCATGGATCGGGTTATACAAGATCCAATGAATTGTATAGACGTTGGCTGTCATCTTGGCGCAATGATCAACAGAATCAAAAGACTCTCGCCACACGGAAAGCATATAGCTATAGAGCCACTTCCCCATAAGGCAAATTGGCTGAAACGAAAATATCCAGATGTTGAAGTTCACCAAATGGCATTAAGCGACACAACAGGTGAAGTAGAGTTTTACTATCAGCCAACCCGTTCTGCTTACAGTGGACTTCGTTTGAATGGATCGGGTGATGAAAAATTTGAACTCATTCGTGTCAAAAGTATGCCGCTTGATGATCTTGTGCCAAGCGATCGCCAAATTGGCTATATCAAAGTTACTGTTGAGGGTGCAGAACTATCTGTACTTCGTGGGAGTCAGAAAATGTTGGAGCGTTCTCATCCTACTATACTACTGGACTGTATCAGTAAAGAGTTAGAAGTGTTTGGCGTTTTTCCTAAAGATATCTATGACTTTTTAGTACACAAGCATAATTACTCGATATTTTTACTGAAGGATTTCCTGAATAACGGAAATCCTTTGTCATACGAGTCTTTTTTCCAGGCAATGCAATATCCGTTTCAAGCTTTTAGATTCGTTGCAGTTTACAAGTCAATGTGATTGAGCGTGAAAGCCCACGAAAAGCAGGGAACTTTATAACTGCTGCAATGAGGGGAGATCAGATTAAATAAAGGGTGCAAATCTAATCTAAGACACTCCCCCTATGAATTTAGAACCACCCACCACATCCGATACTTCGGATTAATGGTGGGTAGTTCACTACTGGTTATAAGTCGGAAAATCAGTGTAGCCTTCTTTGTCAAACGAATACCAAATGTCCATTTCAGGTGGTGCATTTAGAGGCCAGCCATTGGCAAAACGCTCGACCAAATCTGGATTGCTGATCAATGGTCGCCCAAAGGCAATCAAGTCAGCAGTACCATCCTTGATTGCAGATAAAGCAGTTTCTTGTGTATAACCACAATTACCTATGAGTGTACCTGTAAATACCTCACGAAAGTTAGCCAACGTCATAGGTTCTCCCAACTTGTGAAAGCCAAAAGCTAAACCATCCAGCAAATGTAGGTAAGCTAGACCAAAAGCATCTAGCTGCTTTGCAACGTAAGAAAAGGTTTCACGGAAATCTGGCGAACCCATATCATTATAATTACCATTTGGTGACAACCGTACTCCTACTCGGTTAGCCGGCAATACAGTTGCGATCGCCTCAACAATTTCTTTAAGAAAACGATAGCGATTTTCTAGGCTCCCACCATACTGATCTGTTCGATGGTTCGTCTTAGATTGCAGAAACTCATCGATCAAATAGCCATTGGCTCCATGAATTTCCACCCCATCAAAACCAGCCTCTTTTGCGCGAAGAGCCGCCTGACGATAATCCTCAACAACCAAACGCACCTCGTTCGTCTCTAAGGCTCGAGGCGTTTCGGAGAGTTGTTTGCCGATGTCTGTGTGTATGTACTCTTCATTCAGCTTAATGGCACTAGGAGCAACTGACAACTGACTATTTTCGTGATAACTACTGTGAGAAGCTCTTCCACAATGCCAAAGCTGGAGAAAAATCGGCGTTCCTTGAGCATGAACTGTATCCACAACCTGTTTCCACGCTTGAACTTGTTCAAGAGTGTAAATACCAGGGGTGTGTTGCCAACCAAGAGCCTGTGTGGAGATTGCGGTACCTTCGGTGATAATCAAACCAACCGTTGCCCGTTGAGCATAATACTCTGCCATCAGGGCATTGGGTATGCGTTCTGAGCCTGCCCGAGATCGAGTCAAGGGAGCCATCACGACTCGGTTTTTAAGCTTCAAGCCTTGCAAATCAAAAGGGCTAAGCAGATCTGTGGATACCTTTTGAGTTGTCATTCGTTTATCCTCTATCTAAAAGCAACTGTAAACTTCACACGAAAGTTATTTTCAGGAGCGAGACAATTTTTCGCCCCAAATAGCAACGCTAGAATTGTAGCCTAAGAGCCACGCGAGTACCACTCGGTAGAACTTGAAGCAGTGCCGTCCTCAATTCCTTTGTCTGCTTTTAAATAAAGTTGGCTAAACCCAACCTTTGATCTCAGTATCTGTCAGTGTCCTTTCTAACTTAATACATTCACTTTGAGCTGCACTGAGGATGTGTCTCATCATCACCGGAGATTCTGCCTCTGCGGCTCCAAAGGCGGCATTTAAGGCGATATTGCGGATATTTCCACCGGCTAGATTGAGTTGAGCCAGCTTCTCAAAGTCTAAATCTTGAGTTGGTGTTTGTTTGGGAAAAATGCGTCGCCAGATTTCTGCTCGCGATTTAGAATCGGGGAAGGGAAATGTGATCACAAATCGAAGGCGGCGTAGGAAAGCTTGATCCAGAGAACTTTTCAAGTTGGTAGTCAAAATTGCCAAACCCTGGTATGCTTCCATCCGCTGAAGCAAATAGCCGACTTCAACATTGGCATGGCGATCGCGGCTATCTTTAACTTCTGAGCGTTTGCCAAATAAAGCATCGGCTTCATCAAATAGTAGAATCACACCTCCAGCTTCCGCAGCATCAAAGATCTGCCGCAGATTCTTCTCGGTTTCCCCGATGTATTTACTCACCACTGCACTTAGATCGATACGGTAGAGATCTAAATGCAATTCTTTGGCGAGAATCTCTGCTGCCATTGTTTTACCAGTGCCGGAAGTTCCAGCAAATAACGCTGCAATCCCCAAACCACGACTCCCCTGACTGGCAAATCCCCACTGCAAATAAACTTTAGCCCGTTGTCGGACATGAGTCGCAATATCGTGCAGAATTTGACACTGTGGTTCTGGTAGCACAAAATCATCCCAAGTGGCAGTTGAGTGAATGCGTTGGGCTAAATCGTCTAGGCGGGGACGTGCTATTGTCCGACAAATATCCCACAATCGATTAGGGATGGCAGTCTCGTTTCCTCTATCTTTTGAGAAATCCTGTTTCACTGCTAAGCAAGCAGATTGAATTGCTAGAGTACTGAGGTTAAACTGAAAAACTAATGTATCTAAATAACTATTTATATCAATGTTTATATTGATAAGAGTCTGGTGCCAGAGGTTTTTCTGTTCATTAGTAGTAAGTTTTGATACCTCAAAGGTGGTCAGAGGGCGGCGTGGTGACAGCAGGCGTTCTTCTGTGGAAATGATTAACGGGGTGCTGGTATTTTGAATCCACTGTAAAGTTGCAGCCTTAAGCGCTGGTTCCGCTGAGTCTAACTGCTCGCAATCCAGCAAGAGAGCGCTATTCGTTAAGGTGACTTCCCTTTCCCACCTCCGCATTAAGTCATGGAAGTCAGTGATATCTGTTGGTAAGCTACGTGCAGACATAACTTTCAGCGATCGCCCCACCAGTGTACATCCGGAAGTTGCGATCGCCCACTTCTCTGCAACTTCCATACCACATAATTGTACGACGGGTAAAGTGATTGCTTGTGACCAAGTGGCAGCCAGTTGTTCTGCTAAATGCTGGTGTGAGGGTTGTAGGGGTGTGTTGCCATCAGCTAGCGGCTGCATCAAGTGGATGAGGCGATCATCTTGATATGGTAACCCTAGCAAATAGAGTAAGATACTATTGTCTATCTGTAAGCGACAACGTGTCAGTTCCTGTCCAGTTGCAACTTGCAGCAATTGCCAATATTGTAAGGGAGCAGTAGGTAAGGCAGCATTCCACTCAGCATCTGAGAACAGGCTCATAGCTAAGTTGAAAGTTGGATAAGTTAAATGCTCATCTTCTTGAACTTGAGCACACACTTGAGCAAAGTAAGGCAAGACAGCCTGAGCAACGCATAACAACAAGATTTCGCGCTCAAAAAAAGACAGGTTGAATGTGGTACAGAGATGTTCTAAGCTTGGAGGGCTAATTGTCGTCTCCATCTCAGCCAAGGCTGATGGAATATCGGTATGCTGCTGTTTTTGGCGATCGCTATAATCTTCAACAGCTTGATCGACTGCTGACAAGGCTGTGTGTAGATGGTTAGTGTTGGCTTTGTACCAAGGACTTGAGGGTATGCGGTTCATCTTGAAAGCAGCAAGCAAAGGCAATCAATTCCTAATACTAATCTTTAAAAGCGTTAGGAAAAATTGACTAAAGTCTAGTACTGTTCCTTTAGAATCAGTTCATCCGAAAAAAGACTTTGAATTTCATTATTTAGTGTTGGGGAGGATTTGAGAACACATCCTCTATGTTCTCTTCTTATGTATAGCGACCTTCTGTACATAAGAATTGGTGTTGGGGAGGGTTTGAGAACACATCCTCTGTGTTCTCTTCTTATGTATAGCTACCGCCTGTACATAAGAATTGGTGTTGGGGAGGGTTTGAGAACACATCCTCTGTGTTCTCTTCTTATGTATAGCTACCGCCTGTACATAAGAATTGGTGTTGGGGAGGGTTTGAGAACACATCCTCTGTGTTCTCTTCTTATGTATAGCTACCGCCTGTACATAAGAATTGGTGTTGGGGAGGGTTTGAGAACACATCCTCTGTGTTCTCTTCTTATGTATAGCTACCGCCTGTACATAAGAATTGGTGTTGGGGAGGGTTTGAGAACACATCCTCTGTGTTCTCTTCTTATGTATAGCTACCGCCTGTACATAAGAATTAACTCGACCTTTGGTTAATAGTCTTCTACATTTATGCTATGATAGCTTTATTAAATAACGGTAAATTTAAGAATTTAAGTTGCAGTTTTAAGGTATTAAAGTTATGCAAGAAATTATTCAAGAAATTACAAGATTCTTTGGAAACTTATTCAGTACTACTATCAATCGCTTAACCTATGATGCGACGAACGCTGCTGAGCAAAAAGTGAGAGATACCGTCAATCGGCAGTTTGAACAACAAAAACCCAAGCCACACGAAGAAGACGAACACAATTGATCAACTACTAGCGGATTCAAATTAGATTACTCCCAACACGAGTGTAAAATTACCTAACTCTTGAATCTTCTTTCCTTGGCTTCCTTGGCGCGGCAGATGCTTCAACGGGAGCCAGTGCTGTTCGCGCAGCGTCTCCGCTCCTGAGAAGACGGGTTTCCCGTCGCAGGATAAGAGCGTTGGGGAACCCCCGCACCGCACTGCCTTGTCTTGGTTCTCCAGCGCGCATGAGGCGTTTTCCCACGCCCAGGCGACTGGAGTTAGCGCAGCGTTAGCGACGCAGGAGCGTCACCCGATCTTCGCAGCGTTAGCGACGTTAGCGTAGCGGTAGCGAGTCTTCTCCCAAGGGGAGACGCTTCTCTTCGAGACGCTTCGCGAACGCGAACGAGCGTCAGGAGCGTCAGGGCGGTTAAATTTATCGGTATTCTTCTGGCGGGAAGGGAGTAAAGTTAAATGTTAATCTATATGGTTTGCTCTCTGGTGAGAAGCAAGACTCCCAACTTCTTTAAAAAGTTGGGAGTCTAATTCTTGCAACTCTCTCAAATTAGAGAGGTTGCGATCGCAATTCCCGAGTCATCACTCGAGAGGTTGCGTATCTTTCACCTGATTATCCTTCTTTAGATCGCTAGCATCTTCAGAATGAGTGGGATGCAATGCCGTTTCAGCAATAGACTTGTTTAACTCAGGGTTAGAAGGTTGCACGGGATTTTCCGCAGAGATGAATACTTCTGGTGAATGACTTATTGGCTGAGACTGACTGGGTTCTTTTTCCAAATTAGATTTAGGAGCAGTCATTTCTTTCCAGGCAGCACCGAAGGCCGCTTTAGCCGCAGAGCCCAGTCGAGTTCCCAAATTTGTAGCTCCCTTAACAGTAGCAGATCCCAAACGGCTACCGAGGGTTGAAGTCCCTTTTGATAGTGATTGCCAGTGCTTCTGTGCTTCTTTTTCGAGTTCCTCTGGATCTATGAGCTTTTTATTCTCAACTGATTCACGAGCTTGACGTACCGTTTTAATATATGCCTCACGTGTCAAGTTTCCTGCTGCTTTCAATTCTGATATGACGCGTTGATTAATCGCGACAAATAGTGCTTTGGTTTGGTATTTCGGATCGGTGTCTTCAGGATTTGGCGTTGGCATTTTAACCAAAGCACCAGTATTTTCGGCAGATTGAACTTCCGTTTTAATGCGCTTAGGTGAAAATACGGTTACATCGATATCTTCAATAACTGCGTCATTTTCAGGAATGTCAATACTTTCTGTGATAGTAATGACAAATTCGCCAGCCTCAATAATATCTCCAGAGTTTAAAAGATAATTTTGATTCAATTCTGTAATTTCATCGTTAACTTTAGAGCCATTTTTGCTACCAATGTCAGTATAATAAATTTCTCCATTTTGCTGAAAAAACTTACCATGTACCCTACTGATATCAGGGCTATCTAAAACTATGTCACAGTCAGGAGACCGACCTACTAAGCATACGTCTTTATGAGCTAATATTTCATCAAAGTCAAGCAAGATGACTTGAACATTTTTTTCGGAATTAAAAACTTTTACTTTCACAGCTTTTACTCTATTAACTAGTACAGGGAGTCAGGAGTAGGGGCTGGTTTAATTCAGAGGAAGGAGTGAGTCAACTCAACGTCTTATTAAACCCGCCCGTACAAAAGTTTTGTCAAGAAGAATACATATGTGGACTGGGTTCTAAACTGTCTGATTATTTATGCCGTGCTGGACTAATTAAAACTTTATTGACGTAACCTAAATTGTTAAGAGCGACATATATGGTGTATTAGTAATTAGTATAGCAATCCGTGGAGAATTCGTAAATTTTGAGTTAGGACAGTTAATAATTGACTGTTCCCGGATTTCTCACCACAATTCTTAAAGCCCGATAAAACTTAGATTCAAGCGTTTCACAGTGGCGCAAAATTTGAACAGTCAAAAATGTCCGAAACATAATGTAGGTAGGGGTTATGATGAATGAAATCGCGGACTTGTGAGAAATGCAGGTGTTGATATTCAACTGTTCACACTCAACTGGTCAGACAAAATGTTCACAACTCAAATAGAATTGCTATACTTATTTTTTCACTCAGGCTTACTGTTATGGATTGGACATAAGTCTAGTTTTTCTAGCTGCTCCTCACTCATAAAAATTTATGGTGTACAACATACTTGTGAGGATTGTCCCAAGCTCTACTTGCTCTCTCGATTAAGTTTGTTTCAACCTTGAAAAACGATTTATCTTGCCTTTTGACTTGATATAATCATTATAGCGGATTTCAACTGAGTGAAATATATCAATAAAGGCTGTTATTGCTTTACCGTACATAAGATGCCGTGCCTGCGAACGCCCTTATGTGGTGTACCGTCATCAAAAAAAACCCTGCTAAGGCTAGTACTCAAATAATTTACAGCTATTTTCAAGTGTTTAGACCAAAGTTGAGGCAGTTTGTTTTGAAGTCGGGAGTAGGAAGTAATATCACTGCCTTAGAATTTGATTATTCGCACGATAAAAAACTCACAAAGCTTGACATACAAGGTTTTTGGCTATTTGGGACAGTAACCTTATTCCAGCGCTCCTTTCCGTCTCCTGCATAATTTGATGAGTACAGATCTACTAAAAAAAACACTTAAAAAAGTTTTGAATTTCTCTAAGGAGAAAGTATGATTCGTAAAATTTTGTTTTTAGCTAGCCTCCCGATGATAGCGGCACCTTTTGTCTCTATGGGAGCTTCAAGCGCATCTGCGGCTCAGCAGTTAAGTGGAACACATTTATCTAGCAGCAACAATCAACCAGTACTCGTAGCTGACTACTACCGCGATCGCAATGATAATGGGAACCGCAATCCGGACTACTATCGCTCTTGGTACAACAACAACAATCGCTCTTACAACGACGGTTATACCTACGACTGGTATCGCAACCGCTACCACGGTAACCGCGACCAATACTACTCCTGGTTTTACAACCGTTACAACGGCAACAGAAACGTAGGAAATCGTAATCCGGACTACCGCTCCTGGTACAACAACAACAATCGCTCCTACAACGATGGTTACACCTACGACTGGTACCGTAACCGCTACCACGGCGATCGGGACCAATACTACTCCTGGTTCTACAACCACTACAACAGGTAATCTACAGTATTGAGAGTTTCCCCATACCTCAAAGTATGGGGAGTCTCAAGCTTTAATTTCACTAGTAGTGCTGATGTTGCTCTTGAGAACTATTGGAATGGCGCGATTTTAAACTCGGTTGAAGCTGCCCGATATTGGGCAACCAATATGACTAGCGAAGGAGTTGCACCCGTTGTTCATTGTATCGAAGTCATCAATAGTTCTCATGTTCTGGATATCTCCGTTTCATTGGAGTGTGACAAGGCGTGGGTGCGGAATGTTAGATTCTCTGGTTTGTGAGATACAACCCTGATTCATGTAAATTTTCTCTTTTGAGAAGGTTGTTATTGGAAATGGAAGTCTGATGCATTCAGTTGATTAGCATGAACCCCTTCAAACAATAAGGATTTTCCTGGACTCACAGTTAACAAAGCACCTTTGTCAGTATCGACTGGTTGATGTCCCTGAAACCAAGCTGAGGCGTCAATATTACCCCAACCCTGAAAATCTACCTCATCCTTGCCAACCTCAAAATTCCTGATATCATACTTCCCAGCTTTGAAATCGTCTTTTTTGACAACAAAGTTGCCATAGTTGCCTCCATTAGTCAAGCTATCTCGAGTATTTTGAGTGCCGATTAAAGGATCTCCCGATAATGCTATAGAAGTATCATTAATTTCGACTAAAGTGATGTTGGTAGAGTGGTCAAAAGTCCGCCGATAAGTCCCACTGACGTTGCTAGCAAAAGATTCTATGTCGTGGTACTCATGAATATCAGGTCTGTTTCTATTCTGAATCTTTACATGGTCACTCGCACTAATTGTGAAGCGGTTGATATCTTTAGGAGAACTGAGTTCTCCTGAGATCCCAAAATAATCTAATACCTGAGGTTTGTTAGCATCCGTTGTGTCTAAAACGACGAATGCCGTTTTAGACTTAGCCTCATTGGATACGCGTTTAGAATGTTCAATTTCTTTAACTACTAGTGCTAACTCTCCGGAAAAATCGAACGAGAAGGTTTGATGAGCTGCGAGTGAAAAAGATGCAGCGACTGTCGTTTGACTATTACTTTTGACCTGAGTCGTGCCGCCTGAACTAATTCCAAAACTGTCAGCAAAGAGGCTAGAGTAGTTTGCGTCGCCGTCAAAAATACCTTGAGCTTGAGCATTAGCTAAAGCAAAACTCACGCCACCATTGACCAAGGTATCTGTCTGTGTTTGAGTCAAAGTGCCTGAAGCGCTCTGACTATAGTGAGTGAACAAGGTGTCTGCCTCAGCTTCAGCGAAGTTGGTTTGACGATCTGGCGACGAAATTTTTGAGTCCATAAATACCTTGTGATTTATCTAAAATTATCGAAAAAAATGAAACAGCCTTTTTTGCACTTAGAACCAAGGCATTCTATGCATGAAAATACCTACTGAGCAAAGGTTTCAACCATTGTTGAATTTGGTAGCTAGAATTTTAAACCCTTACTAGGCATGGATTGTAGAATTTATTGCGGTTTGTGATTCAGTGAGATACATCCGGAAAAGACTTTGCTCTCGCAAAGCTCCTACATTATGTGTATATTTCATCCCCTGAAAATCTGCTATGAATGCATTGGCTCTGGTGTTGCACCCCTTGTATAAACCCACAATATCATCTATCTCATAAAATGTATACATATTTTTACCTAAGTACTTAGAAAGATGCTCTCATGATTGTTTTCATCCACCAACAGCGGCAGTAGCCTTACACACCACGTAGCTATATACGCCCTTAGGTGCTAGAAAAGCTTGCTACACAATAAACACGAATGGGTAGCAGTTTCAAACTATGGACAATGTAGAGTAACACATCATCTTCTAGATAGCTGAAGAGTTCTTGTGGCTTATGCAAATCGCTAGCTCAAACATCTTTGCAAAAGGTACGAACAATTACCCGTGTAAACAGTCTTTTGATAAAAAGTGCGATCGCTCTGATTACCAGATAAAAGATTCGACGTTATACCGTTTCACTTTAAAGTTGATACATTTAGGCAAGCATGGGAGGCAGGGGGAGTGACAATACGGTTCAGTTAAGGAAATTTATCTGTTGAGGCAAGCAGGGGATGCAGGGGATGCAGGGGGAGAAAAAAAGGCTTAACTGAACCGTATTGGGGGGAGTGAACTATATCAATATTTTCGTGAAATGGTATTACATAATTATTGAAGTATCAATTAGCCTCACGCATAGACGTATAACTCGGCTTCTCTTACTGTAGGCGTAAAGAAGATACAGCGCGTTGCGATCGCCAGTGTTCTCTGGCTGGTTTCCCCCGGTTTTTCCGCGAGGGACATGGTTACGAGTAGTGTGAATAACACTCAATATCCAAGTTTATGGCACTCAATCAAATATAACCAGCCATCTATGGCAGGGTTTCCACGGAACAAAAGAGCGAAAATGATACAAGTGCAAGTTAGTTATCAACATTGAATTCCATCCATGCAATCGCGCTTCAAAGCAGCCAGGAAGCCCCCATACATGCTAAAATTAAAGCACACACCATCCCGCATCCTGCTGGAGCCATGACCCCTGCAATAGTCCAAAAACTCAACCTGGAAGAGTTTCTGAAGCTCCCGGAAACTGAGCCTAGTCTAGAATACATCAACGGCGAGATTATCCAAAAGCCAGTGCCGAAAGGGAGACACAGCCGCTTGCAGGGTAAACTTTGTGCTGCTGTAAATCAAGTCACTGAAGATCAGAAAATTGCCTATGCTTTTCCTGAATTGAGGTGTAGCTTTGGGGGACGCTCAATCGTACCCGATGTATCAGTATTTCAGTGGAGTCGCATCCCCTTCACCATTGATGATGAAGTTCCCGATAACTTTGAACGGACGCCAGACTGGACGATAGAGATTCTCTCACCAAAACAAAAAGCCAACAAAGTCATTGGCAACATTCTCCACTGCCTGAAAAATGGTAGCCGCCTCGGATGGTTTATCGATCCTGATGATCTCAGTATTTTAGGATTTTTACCAGAGCAACAGCCGATCCTGCTTCAGAAAGAAGATTTCTTACCTGTCTTACCAGAAATAGAGCTTGTACTAACCGTCAACCAAGTTTTTGGTTGGTTAAAGATGGGTGGTTAGTGTCTTGATTACCAGATAAAAAATTCGACTAATATCTCAGGTATCAAGGCAGTAATAGCGACAGATAACGGTTCGACCCTTCTTCCCTCAAAGAGGTGTGAGAAATTCGGCTGAAGTCCATGTAAAATGAGACACAACTTATATCTCCCTTCGTTTATGAGTACTAGTAGGCTCTATAAGCGCATTTGGTCATGCGGCTTTGTAATTGCAGTTATTGTAGGTGTCATCTTTCGGACCATATGGCTTAATGATATGGAGTACAAAGGAGATGAGCGCTGGCTTTTTGAAAAAACGCAAGAGTTTAGCAAAACTGGTCATCTACCAACTCTTGGGATGAAGTCGAGTGCAGGTGTACTGAATCCAGGAATGAGTGTTTGGGTATTTATTGTCGTCAGTAAATTGTTTCAAGTCAGCGATCCTCCTCAGTTGGCACGTGCAGTACAAATTACGAATATCGTAGCCATACTTTTGTTACCATTATTTATTTCCTACTGCATTGATTCGGGTGAACGTGAACCTTGGTTTTGGTCGCTTGCGCTTGTTTGTGTCAATCCCTTGTCGGTTTTGTTTCATCGCAAGATTTGGTCCCCCTCGGTCTTTCCGATTTTTACTTTAACGATGTTCTTTGGCTGGTGGCGTCGTAGCTCTCCTTGGGGAGCTTTTCTTTGGGGTCTTACAGGTGCCTGCCTAGGACAGATTCAGTTGGCCGGTTTTTTCTTTACCGCAGGTTTTCTAATCTGGACTTTACTGTTTGAGCGCAAGTCAGTCCGTTGGATTTACTGGCTTTTAGGTAGCTTGCTTGGCTCTATTTCTCTAATACCGTGGTTAGTATTCACACTTCAAACAAGCAGACCAGTTCGCCGACCATATATAGACCTATCTTTTTATCGGCATTGGTTCAATATGTCGCTTGGACTGGATCTCAAATATTCATTAGGTAAAGACTACTTCGATTTTTTATCACAGCCAACTGTGGCAGGAAAACCAATCTATTTAGTAGCAGTTCTGCTTATCGCTACCATTTGTCTGTTTACATTTATTCTGTTGCGCTTCATTCGTCGAGTGAGTAAAGAGCAACCCCTTTCCTTTAACTATTTGATCGGTCGCTTATCAAATAGTACGCTTGCTATTGGTGCGGCATTTTTGGGATATGGCATTTTACTGGTTGTATGGGTTGCTCCCGTCTACTTGCACTACTTGATTGTTTTGTTTAACTTACCGCAGCTTTGGCTTGCGTGGATGGCATGGTTTGGTTCCTGTAATCGTCCACAGTATCGAAGAGTTTCACGCCTTTTACTGACGGTTCTGTGTATTTGTCAGGCATTGTTAACGATGAGCTTCCTAAATTTTATTCATGAAAAACAAATTATTCGGGGTGGCTATGGTACTACCTATCATACTCAGCAAATGATTCACAATCAAATACCGAGTTTGCTTCCGTAACCTCCGCTCATTCCAAACAAGTTTCGTCATTCGTACCGACAATCAAGCCTCTGTTCTCTGTCTTTTTATTAGTAACAATAGTTACACTACTTACGTAATAATACTTGTATTATGGGTCTGAGAGGCAAAATTGGGCTTAACTAAACTTACTCAATTTCCTAAATGGCTCAACTAAAATTCCGAGAATTTCTTCAAGTTGTGCAACAAAGTATTCAGTCCTGTCAATTTTTATGGTTTGCGCCTCAAGTATTAAAAACTTCCAGAGGGTGCCAGTTGAGACTACGCCATATATTGTCTGTGATTGTCCTTTGCGATCGTTAAATACTTGATCTGCTACCATTTCAGCTACGCATTGTCCTAAACCCAGCTTAATATCATTATCTTTGGCCTCCACTAGTGTAATGACTGGGGCAGTAATTAGCAACTGGTTTTCTGAAGCACTAAGAATAAAATCACATACACCATTGAGTCCTCGACTTTCATCTACATTAAATGAAGTTCCTGAGAAATAACCAATTTTTCCTTGAAAGACTCTTCTAATTTCTAGAAGAATCGGAGTGATAATTAATTCAGACCTGGCTTTTTCGGTACTAATGTTGGTTGCTAACTCTAGTGTCTCTTCCAAAGCTTCTTTCAATCGTTGAGATGCTTGGATTGGTGGAACTTGAGCAAATAGGTTATGACTTTCCTGTAGGATAAGGTTTAAGTCGTTAATTGCTTTATCAAGAGTTTTAAAATCACTGTATGACACCGTAATTTTATTTGGTGGCTAGCATTATAGATTGTAGCATCCTATTTACAGCAATTTTCACTCTCTATGAACCACACCATTGGTAGGGGCGCTCCTGCCGTGACGCTCGTTCGCATGATTGCGTCTCCCCTTGGGAGAAGACTCGCTAACGCTACGAAGATCGCCCCTACGACTGTGGTCTAATTACCCGAAAATTGCTGTAACTTGTGAAAATCGTCAATCCTATTTTAGGACTGCCTTACCATTGGGCTGAGTAATCCTCCTGTTGCAGACCCATTAATTGTCGGCGTCTCCGAGCATATTGAAGAATATTGATACCGAGTTCCTGTGCTGTACGAATGCTGATTCTGGACAGAGAAAGTGCTTGATCAGGTCCCCAAGCTGTAGCTAAATCGCCGACAACTAAGACAATTCCTCCTCGCATAGAAATTTGAATCAGCTGTTGATTTACCATTGGTAAAGCTGCAAACAAAAAAGGCTTTGTCCGTAAAGGATGGTTGCGTCGCAATTCTTCTAGAGGTTTGGAGGATGACTCCAACTGCTGAGCGACACTCCGAATACTATCAGCTAAGGCTGAACCATCTGGTGGGACATCAACTAAAAGAACTCCACCTTTGTCTAAGTAACTTTTAAGCGCTTCAAATTCAAAATTGTTTAGAGATAGTGCCTGTTTACCTGTAAGATAAAGCAAGTCATACTCTTGAAGATTTTCTTGTAAAGTCACTTGACCTGCTTCATCGGCACCACGTAACGAGGGGTAAAGAGGTTCTACGGCTTGTAGTAAATACGCAAGGTTAAAAAAGTTACGACTATATTCAGGATCGCCATGAGTAACCTGAGCCATATGGACGATCGCCTGCGGACGTGCCTGAGCTTGAGTGCGGTAACGCAGGTCTATATTATCATAGCCGGGAAAAAAGACATCATCGGGCACTTTGAGCGAGACTGGACCTGGTTGCAGAAATATTCGGCAGAGTTCTACTTCTAAAGCTTCTGGCTTTCGTCGCTTTTCGTCTACACGAAAAGTCTCTTGAATGAGATCATTTTGTTCACTGCGTTGCAGTTGTTCGGGATCTACGTAGCTGACGACCAAATAAACTGTGACAGGTTCGGTATCAGGGACTTCTGTCGCCACCCGAAAGTCAAGGGTGTTTGGAACAACAATCACATTCCCCGCTAAATCAATTGCAATCCCAGGCTGAATTTGTAGCCAACGACTATCCCGATATTCAGCTTTGACTGTCGATGGGGGAGGAATCACTCGAACGCCTAAACCACAGACAACGCCAGGTTGATTCAGCGATTGATAGTGAGTGTTTTGCCTTTGACGATGGTATTCATGTGCTGATCGCCAGCGTTCGGCATTGATGAGTAAACCGTCTGAGGCTTGAAGGCGATTTAAGGGTTTGATTGGTGGTGGTGGAAAGGGATGAGTCATAACAATTTAAAATTTAAAATTACAAGAATTACGCAAAAATAGCCAAAAAACTGAATTTGTTAAACGTTCATTGCAAAAATAATTTTCACCGGGAAAGGCGTGATGGCAGTCGGCAGGAGGCAGCTACGTATGTCTCCTGTCCTCTAAGGGTCTGAAGCCCCTCCCAAATCTTCGATTTGGGAGCTTCCAATTGGGCGGGGTTACAATCCCCTGACATTTGGTTCCTTCTGCCCTCTGCCCTCTGCCCTCTGCCCTCTGCCTTCTTGAAGACTCCTCCACAAATTGCCGTATTAACCATTAACTTCAATAAACAAATCGTAAGTGCTGAAAGCTGGTTTTTCTTGCTCGATAATTTTTCGGACTAGATTTTCGTCTAAGTTATTGGATGGGTGAGTACGCAAGCGGACAACAAAGTGATAAGCTTGACCACCTCCCAAGACGGCATCTTCTCCGAGTTTTGCTTCTCCTATGACAAAACCCTGACCGAAGGGTTCTGTAATACTGATGTGTTTGTCTGCTTCAAGCTCCCGATCTTCATCTAGAGGCAAGTTTGTATATAGATGTAAGTAGAGACGCAAACCCTTACGAGTTCCGCGCCAGCGATAAAGTTCGACTGCACGACGAATTAAACGACGTTGTTGGGATATATCCCAAATGGGATCGATGGGCCAAGCAACCCAGTGGGCTAAGAAGGGCAGTAAAGCTTGTGGTGCGGTAAGTGGATCTAGGTTTGCCCACATAACATTGAAGCTTTGAACGACTGGCTGAACAGTTTGCTCAAATATTTGAATGAAGCGACCAATAAAGTCTACTTCGCGATATAATGTAGGCAAAAAATTGATGTACGCACTGTAGGGACGTACATATAAACCAAATTCTTCAAACTGAACTTGTTCAAGATCGCCACCTGACTCTATATGTACCGAGACTTGACAGAAAAAGTCGAGCTTCAAGCGGTCTTTTTCCGGACTCAGTGCTTGTTGATCTTCAAAAAATGTCGCCGGAACAGAAAAATAAAGCACAGCATCCATCTGTCCTCCAGGTACAATTTCGTAACCCTCGGTTCCAATTTGACACCAATTTATAGGAAAGTTACCTTTAACTTGCAACCTAACCTGCAAGGTGCGTTGTTCCAAGTTCTTCACCTGCACAACCATCTCGCTGGGTTCTCCTGGATGCAAAAGCAAACTACGAGTCAGAATTGTTTCTGTTGCGATCCCTCCTGGAACTGGCGAAGCTAAGTTTGCTTTTGGTGCAGCCTCAGGAATCCGCATTGGAGTTAGTTGAACGCTGACAGGGCTATAACGAGCTTGGATCATTGCATTATCCTAACGACTGATGAGGCTGATATCATGGCTTGAGCGCAAGCTTTGATCTGCCCAGGAACATACTAAGCCAAGTTCTCCTGGGTCAATAAATGGCTCTGGATCTCTTTGCCGAACCCAGACTTCGCCTTGCTTGCGGATGGGAAACAGAAGAACTGCTCCCAAATAACGAACACCTCTGGTTTGTTGCAGTAATGCGACAATATCTGAAGGATAAACAGGTCTCCCAAACGGCCAACCTTCACCGTCCGCTCCCCCAATTAAGGGATTTAAATATCGATACAAAGTCACACGTAATTGACTCAAAATCTCCTCCCGTGCACCGGGATGGTCGTAGGCAGGATCGAGAGCAACTTGCGTGCGTACAACAACGCCAGTGAATTCTGGCTGCTGAAGCTGCACATGTATTCCCAACAGCCGCCTTTCATTTAAGTAGTTCAAAACTTTCTTTTGAAGGACATTGCTGAGGGCAAATTGTTCTGGGGCTATTCCTTTTCCTTGGGCAATTGTATTTGTATTGGCCTGCGGGACGAGCAGTAGACGTACAGTACCTGCGTCACGAGAAGAAGTTGGTGTCAAACAACGGACGCGGGCGATCGCACCAGTATCAGCCTGTTTCGCCAAAACTTCAAAGTCTTCAGCAGTGACGGCGCGATCGCGAGTTCTCAATATTTGAGGAGCTCTCAAAACAGCTTGATCGAGTGTCTCCGCATCAGCTCCATTTCTTGCTGATTGGTGGTTCTCTACCCTAGCAACATAAGGAACAGCAGACTTTAAAAACTGGAGTGTTCCACGTTGAACATTACCTTTTTCACCGCCTCCAGTGCGATAAGCAACCATTCTAATCTCCGAGCCGCGAGGAGGAACTGCTCCGTACTGGAGTTCTAGCTGTTCTTGTGGATCTCTACTCGGGTTTCTCAAGTCTTCTGGCTGTGGTTGCTGTATTCTCGAGCGAATCTGCGTCTGGCGTGACAGAGCGTTATGTTCACGAATTAAAGGACCAAATTGGACTCTACCAGTGACAGAATCGAGAGTGTAGTGGAGATCGTGGTCGCGAGAATCGGCAAAATCTGAAACTTCTTGCCACTTCCGAGGCAAACCTCCAGGAGGAGTGACGACAATGTACTCATCTTCTCGCCGACTTAAGATTGGAGTGACTTGTAATTGAAAGATCTGACCTGGCTTACCATCACTAAATCCCAAGCGTTCATTGCGAATGATCGCACTCTGACTGACGCTCACACTACCACCAATTGCCCGGACATCTAAGCCGATAATTCGTGGAGAACTACTGTAACCGGGTCGATTGGCATCAGGAGTCGTTAAGACACAGCGAAGCCAGCGACCTCGATAAGTTGTAAAGCTTGTCACAGGCCAACTGATTGGGAGATGAAGAATGATATCTGCACCTTGATCAAGATTGCGTCCCTGTTGGGCAATTTCATTAAAACTGAAGCCGCGAGTTTCATCATCAGCTTCCCGCAATAAAACTGGTTGCCAGTTTTGACCGTCCCATGCTTCCCATCGACGCGGTGGCTGATTGGGGTTAATCCCAGTTGATGTGCCTGCAGATCCTTTAAACTTGATTTGCAGAACGTTGCCGTCAAGAGGCTCCTCCGGATCGAGTACCAAGTAAAAACAGTTACCAGGCTGCGCCCGCTCCTCAAATAAAAGTTGCTCGCGACCGGACATTTCACCATTGGGTTGGCGAGTCCATTGGCTGGTGACGCGATCGCGCAGACTCTGAGGAAGATCTTCGGCTGTTTGGGCAGTTAAGAAGTGTCGGAGACGGGGTTGACCAATGATTAAAGGATGATCTGTTGTGAAGACAATTGCTTCTGTCGTCTCAGTTCGCTCTGTTGCAACCTCTACCCCGGCAGGAATAGTGTAAGCTTCCTGAAGGTCGGTGCTTAAATAAAAGGTCAAATCTGTTCCTGCGCTTGCTGGCGGTTGAAGACGAATACCGAGTAATTCTAGAAATGCGACATAATTTTTCCGTGGAACTTGGTTAAATCTGAGCAACATCTGGTCAGTCAACCAAGCAAATAATTCAATAAGTGTAATCCCTGGATCGCTGAGGTTATGGTCTGTCCACTCCGGACAGTAGCGCGGGATTCGCAGAATGCACTCTTCTACTAACTCATCAAAAGTGCGATCGTCTAAGTTGGAAGAAGGTAATTTAGGTAAAAAGTCAAATTCCACAGTCGTTATACCAATTTATATACGCGGTTTTTAGATTTTAAATACGCATTCATCACTAACCAGTATTGCTACGACTCCACCGTTGTGAGTAGATAAAAAGGATAGACAAAACTGTAAATATCCGGAAAATCTTTGAGACGATAATTAATAATAATGTCCACTCTGCCTCGTACAGGGTCGGGATCTGTTTGTACTTCATCAATATTGATGCGTGGTTCCCATGTCTCTAACGCTTCTAAAACATAGAGGCGAATCTTAATGAGAGTTTCGCTACTCATGGGTGCAAACACCAGTTCCGACAAACGCGATCCAAAATTAGGACGATAGACTCTCTCTCCCAGTCCCGTACATAAGATTAGCCAAATCGATTCTTTAACCTTTTGGGCGTCAGCGGTTAACTTTATCCCTCCTTGCACGTCTAAGCGCAACGGAAAAGCCCAACCCCTGCCTAAATATTCTCGTTGCGGACCGTTAACCGCGTCTGGCATTTATCTTTCCTTTGACGATAGGTATACATAGAATTAAGAATATCGAGCCTGAGGGTACAAGCATATTCGCCAAAGGTCGAGTTTGGGAAATCAGGAAACTACCTGCGCCAAAGAGCGATCGCCGCCCTTACCAAAAAAGATCTCAAATGGGTTCTATAGATTGGCTTTAGACTCCAACTAAAGTTGGAGACAACCTTCCACTGCGAAATGGGCCGATTCATCCATCACTCGATTGTACAAAAATGTCAACTTATAGTGGACGATTTCTCTAGGGTCGATTGTCTATATTGAAGTCGAAGGGACAAGATGAGGGAGATGGAAAAAATTAATCCCTAACTTTCCTTAACTTATCCTCATCGACGCAGATACTATTTACTCATAAACTAAAGGAGTCTTGAAAAACGGATGGGTTGGGTTCATCACCTAACAGATAGGACAGACTAATATTCAATATAATTACTAATTGACTTAGGCCGTGCTATCTTAATCTGTAACGAATGAGAGTTACAAATTTGTACCAAGAATGGGAACCATGTCTTCTGCTTACACATATCGGCGGTATTGAGGAAAGTCTCTTTAGAAAAGACTCGTACCCCTTGGCACTGCTGATTTGTCTAGGGATTCCAATCCGACTGATTAGCAGTACTGACCTCAATTGAACTCGTTGATCGCACTTCTAGATGGTTAAGTTGTTAACTTAAATCTATCTTGAGAAACTTACCTGGTTTCAATTAGACGAAAGTCGAAAGATGAGTAGAGTTGTCACATAGAGATGATTCGCGCTTTCACCGAAGGAACCGACATACGCAGCCTCAATGTAAAGTTGTGTTTATTTATGCCAACTTATAATTCTCATTATCGGGCTTTGTCCTACTTCGGATACTAAGATCACAAACATTAAATTTATCTAAAAAAATTTAAGTACAGAGTTGATAACAATTGATGCATTAGGCAAAACCTAATACAATCTAACCATTTGTAGCTTTCACCCACAAGTGCATAACTTGTTTTTACTGACACCTATACAGAATATAAAACGAAAACAGAAGACGACATGTTAGTATGCGACTATTACTTAAGCGGAAAACTCAGTTTGCCATAACCATCACAATTTTTTCGTTCAACTCACATTCAGTTACTGTCTAACAAGTGGGTTAAGTTGTACGTTTACTAAATATAGGTCATTCCAGTCGTTTGTAATTAATATTTACAAAAGACAGCCTTAATGAATAAGAGTGCAACATAGATGTCTATTTAAGCTTAGTACTGAAAGCAAAGCACTATCTGTTCAAGATAAACCCTACGCTCAAATGTGTTGCCATGATTATGCAGTCTACAAAGAGAATGACTACACCAGTAGGTTCCTTTAACCAAAACATCAATACTGGTTCCAACACTTCACTTTCCGAAGAAATACAAAGTTTTTGTCAACTGCAAATTGAACATATAACAGCTCGAGAGCCTATTTTCTGGGGTCGAATTGTCTATCACGATGTGAGCATAAAAACTCATGTCAATGTGATTAATTATACATCAAATATTGAGAGAGAAACTTTAGCTTATTTGAATTCCGAAGAATGGCTGACAGACTACTATGCTGCTTTTAGTTTAAATGAAATTAGCCTTGCTCATGTGGTGCGATCGCATTGTTATATCTGTCCTATAGGATACAGAAACCAAAAACCGGAATATATCCTCATACTTGCTTCAGAACCTCTATCCTCAACTTTACAACAGGATGTAAAGCAGTCGGCAATCACACTAAGTAAGTACTTAGATATGTACACAGAATGTGAGCGTCAGCAAGCTGAAATTCAACTTTTGGAACATGTAGTTCAGCGTGCGGGACATCAGTTACGTAATCCTTTGGCAACAATCGGTCTTTACGCAGAAAATTTATACTTGGGATTACCATCTGGTTCTTGGCAAGAACAGGCGGCAGTTATTCGTGAAACTGTACAAAATTTAGATACCAACTTAACCGAGTTAATTTATTGTGGTCAGGGAGCAAAATTAAAGGTAACTCTTCAAGATTTAAGAACTTTAGTAGCTGAAAGTATTCAGGGATTAAGCCCTTTCATCCAGCAGAAGAACATACAAGTATGTTACCCTGAAACCACAACTACCCTGGCAATAGATCGCTTGCAAATGAAGCAAGTTTTCGATAACTTACTCAGCAATGCTGTTCATTTTAGTCCAGAGTCAAGTACGATCAACTGTACTTGGCAAGTTTTTCAAAATGAAATTCTGATTAGGATCGCTGACGAGGGACCAGGATTATCTGCGGATGATTTAAAAAAAATATTTACTCCCTTTTATTCGCGTCGCTCAGGAGGTACGGGGTTAGGTTTGACTATTGCTAAAAAAATTGTTCTTGATCATCAAGGAAGTCTTTGGGCGCAAAATTTACCACAAAGGGGAGCACAGTTTTACTTGAGTTTACCCCGATAGATAAATTCCTAGTACAGCTTGGCAAAAGTAAAAAGTAAAAAATAAAAAGAAAGAATATTTATTTTATCTGATTTTTACCTATCTCAGATGAGTGGGTTATTTCCGCCGCTCTGTACTAATAATGCGTTAACCTAAAAATGATGGTGAGTATAGCAACCGGCACAAAAAAATTAGGCTTTAATAAACAATCTTACGATTACACTCTACGTATGTTGTGGATAATTTTCAAAACTCAAGCACTACCGACAGATTAACATTATGACAGATCAAAAACTTTCAGTTTTGCTTGTAGATGATGATCACGTCTTTCGTCAGGGGTTGCATACACTCCTGAATTTTTATAGTGTTAGCGCACAGCTTCATATAGAAGTGGTGGGTGAAGCAGCCTCTATTGAGCAAGCTCTAAGCCTTGCGGCTCAACAAAAACCTGCTTTAATTCTTCTCGATTTAGAATTAGAATCTGGTGATGGAATTACCACTCTCCTGCGTCTTCGGGAGATGCTTTTTGCTGGTAAGGTTTTAGTCTTATCAGCTCATCAAGAAGATGATTGGATCTTCCGTGCTATGCAGGCTGGTGCTACAGGCTATATCTTTAAAAATCGTTTGGCGACGCAGTTGTTTGACGCAATTACGACAGCGCTGAAGTCTGAGATTTATCTGCCTACAGAAGTCGCTAGTCGTTTTTTCCGACAATTTCAATCTTATTCGGAGGCTTCTTTCCAAGCAAGACAAAATCTTCATTTAACAGAACGAGAGCAAGAAGTTCTACACTGGTTAGCTCAAGGAGATTCTAATGAAACAATCGCTAAACGTTTATATGTGACGGTGGCTACTGTTAAGGCTCATCTCACCAGCATTTTTGAAAAGTTACAGGTGACAAGCCGTACGCAAGCTATTATCGCGGCGATGAAGCTTGGCTTGATTAGCTGTTAGCTGTTATCTTTCTTCTACCATTCAGATTAGAGAAAAAGATTAAATTTACCTTCAACTTTAAGTAGAATTATAATATTAGGCGATCGCACTCTGTTATTTATTATTTAAATCTCCTGGCTACAAATGTTTGAAACATGGGGAAGAGAGATTATTGGCGGAAGAAAGCGCTCAAATTCAGGTTAAGCAGAGACAATTTCTTTCGCGTTTGTGTTTCCGGAGTGTCATAAATATGAATTATCATTACAAAATCAAAATTTAGTCAATCATTCTAAAGGAGTATTTTAGGTGTCGTTAGTTGAGCCTCGTTATCAAGATTACTCATGCTCGCAGAATGCACCTTTAAACTGTGAGCAACTCAAGCTGACTGCCGAGCAATTTCCGAAAGCTAAATTTTGTCTGGAATGCGGTTTTCCGGCGATTTTGCCAGAAAAGGCTGAGATTAAGGGTAGCCGAGGCACTTATCAGGTGACTAAGTTTTTAGGTTCTCGGGGTATGGGGCGCTTATACCTAGGAATAAAGATTGATGACAGCCAACCTGTCGTCATCAAAGAATATTTGCTACCCTCTCGTTCCTTTAATACTGAAGAAGCCAGTCAGCGCCAAGAGACTTTTGTACGTGTGGCAGGGGTAAGTTCAGTAGATGGGAAAAACCAAGACTTTCGTTTGATCACTCCGTATGAGGCAATTGCGGATCGGCAAGGCGATCGCTGTTATACAATTACTATAGGTAATCTCGAAGCCTCTCAGACTTTGAGTCAGTACCTGAGGGAAAAAGCTGCTATGAAAGGGGAGCAAGTGCGTGAGGTACTTAGCCAAGCCTTACAAACATTACAGTTTCTGCACTCTCAAAAGTTTCGCCTTCCTTCAGGTCAAGTCCGACAGGACTTGATTCATGGCCATATCAGTTTAGATAGTCTTTTAATTGTACAAAATAATCCGCAGTCTTCTACCATATACCTTTGTGATTTAGCTGTTTGGGAGCGTTTATTTGAACCACCTCTTGCCCAATCGTCAATCTCCAGTGTTCCTCTTGATTTAAATGACTTAGGACGAGTTGCTTTCTATCTCTGGGTTGGACGGGCAGTTAATTCTTCTAGTCAGCCTCTCGATCCTAGAGATACCCAGCAATGGCCTTCTTCAGATCCCGAATTAAAACAATTTATTTACCGATTAATTGGGCTGGAGACTCCATTTGAAAGTGCGGAGGAAGCTCGCCAAGCTTTGCTACAACTTAAGAAAGAAAAACAAGCAGATAGTGCAGCAACAATCGTTAACACAGAGCAGAAAGAAAAAGGTTTCCGAATACCTTTAATTTTACTAGGACTTCTGGTCTTATCATTGCTATGTGGAGGAATTTGGTATATTTTATCCAAGTATCTACCTAAAGTTAACGAAGAGTCTAGCGAATTCGATCAGCTTGTACGTACTTTCACAGATGTGAATGGTGTTCCTTCTGGAAACTTTACTTACACAGGAGAAAAACAGGGGACGTGGAGCAATATTTTGACATTTCGCCTGTCAAGCAATAAAAATTTACAAGACTTATTAACCAAACCTAATGAGCAAATTACTGCAGAATTTAATTACCACCCAGTATCTTCGCCTGATATAACAAAAGGTAGTGAGCCTATAAAATCACTGCTAAAAGGCAATCAATTAAAAGAGAATCAATCAACTGATTTTACGATGACTAGTTTAGAAGATCAAGTCACAGGAGATCTTGATAAAAGAAAGATCGCTTATGATGGCTTGCTCGTATTTGTGCCTTTTAGTAAGAAAGACCAAAATTTGCCTAAAGCTCTTCACGGACAAATTAGCTTGGAGCAACTAAGTCAAATTTACACAGGTCAAGTCACTTACTGGGATGAGAATAAACTTGGCGGACCCCATATTCTGATAAAACCTCTTGCTCCCACCGAACCTGAAGCAGAGATACAATTCCAAAAAATTGTACTACATAATGACGAGCAGAAGATTGCTGAGTATAAAAAAACAGTTTATCCGCCGCAGTCTACCGAAGAAACTCAGCAGCAAATTGTGACGCAGTTTGATGAAGAAAAAGTAGGCATTATTAGTTATGGTATTCTGAGTAAAACTTGGAACCAGTGTGCTGGGTATCCATTAGCTATATCTAATGATGAAAAATCTGCCGCCTCTCAAGCCCTCTTCCGGCTGAATAATCAACCTATAAATCCTTCAGACAATATATGTGACAAAAGAAACCGTTTAGATGTTGGGACTTTTGTCAATGGACTTTATCCGTTGGGTTATCCGCTGTTTGTGATATACCGTAAAGACAACAGCACTAAGCCTGCTGGTTATAAATTTGCTGAGATACTCAAAACCCGTCAGGGTCAATGTCTTCTTAGTAAAGCAGGGCTTGTTCCTTTACAGTATATACCTGATAATTATTTGAATTCCAATGATTGCGAATCGGTGCCCCAACCCTAATTGCGAATATTTCAACCGTACCTTGCCCAACAATGCTAAGGTGTGTCCAATGTGTGGCACACCGTTGGGTAATGTAATTGGCTCTACCGCAGCACATAATCATCAGGTAACTCCTGTCGTAGAGCGATCCCCTACTACTCCTCCAATTTCCTCTCCACCGCCTGCACCAACTTCGCCTACTTATACTCCGCCTCAGAGTCCAGCTCGACCAATTCTGATACTCACCCACACGAATGGTAAAGAATTTCGCCTACTAGGAGAAGAGGGTAACATTGGTCGCCGGACTCCAACTCACAAAACTTTGCCAGAAATTGATCTGACTGGTATTCCTAACGAAGGCATAGTTTCCCGAACACACGCACGCATTTACTGGGATAAATCCCAAAACGTATACGTACTAGTTGACAATAGCAGCCGAAATGGGACGTATCTCAACGGAAATCTTCTTTCTGCTAATGTTGCGTACCGCCTCAATCACAATGATTCGTTACAACTTGGTCAAGACCAACTGGTGTGTTTTACAGTTTCATTAGTCTAGTAGGGGCGGGTTTTCGAGGATATTTTGTTGGCGTTTGATGTTGAATCGATGAAACCCGCCCCCTACCGATGGCTGTACGGGCGGGTTTTCGAGCAATACGGTTCAGTTAAGGCTGAAAGTAATGTAAATTAGGTATTGTTCCCAAGAATGGAAATTAAGTGTGGTGTATCTCAAGGATTTCTCGTTGGTGTCTTTTGATATACAAAGTGGTGACCTGCTGAAAGCAATAGAGACATTTAATGAGTATAAATGCTTAAAAAAGTCATTTACCCCCCCCTAAAAAAATCATTTTGTTAATAAATAGGGGGGGTGTTCACTAATTATTGAGTATTTATGCTTAAAGTATTTTCCCCATTGATTTTTCTTTGGCTCCCCCTCTTTTGGCGCTGGGTGTAGTACG
>JAQYWO010000502.1 GCA_029379215.1 Rhizonema sp. PD37 | reverse complement strand
GTCATCAAGTCTAAAGTACTCTCCAACCGATCTAAAAAGACGACACCATCAAGATGGTCGTACTCATGTTGAAATATACGAGCGACGAAATTGGTAAATTCTTGCTTTTGAGACTTGCCGTGACGGTCAGTATACTCGACTTCCACCACCTGATATCTTGGTACCAACCCCCTAATCCCTGGAATACTCAAACAACCCTCCCAATCTTTAACAACTTCAGTGGAATGTCCGAGGATTCTGGGATTAATGATGGCAGTCGGTTCCATCTCCGGTGCTTTAGGATACCTGGCATTAGGACGAGAGGCAACAATGAACAAACGACTTGCGTTTGCTACTTGAGGTGCAGCGATGCCTACACCATTAGCTTTGGTAACTGTTACAGTTAAATCGTCGATGAGTTTTTGAATACGATCATCTTGAATATTCTCAACCAAAGACGCTTTTTGACGCAGGACTGGATTGCCTAATTCAATAATAGTTAGTATTTCTGCCGCCATACAAACTCCCTCTTTATATCCGTAATAGTTTAAAAAATAGTAATTTTTATACACTCAAAGTGTAACTTTCATACTTTCCTAGGCAAAGGAGCTGGCTTAATTTCCAGTGGTATATTTTGCCCCTTACGTTGCACTTGTATTTGTAAAGAAACACCTATCTGACTCTTTTCGATGAGTTTTTGCACTTCTTCTTTTGTAGTGACAGGTTGGTTATTAATGCTTTGAAGCACATCACCTGCTTTTAGTCCGGCTTTATCAGCTGGACTACCAGGTACAACATCAATGAATAACACTCCCTTATCTACTGTGAGATTAAGATCAAGTTTACTCTTGATTCTTTCCTTAATTTCTGGCGTCAGCGTTACCATCCGAACACCCAAATAAGGATGATCGACTTTGCCGTTAGTAATGAGTTCTTGAGCTATCTTCTGGGCACTATTAATGGGAATGGCAAATCCTAAACCTTGAGCACCTTGGATAATAGCTGTATTCATCGCAATCACTTCACCGCGAGAATTGAGCAATGGACCCCCAGAGTTACCGGGGTTAATAGCAGCATCTGTCTGAATGTAATCAACACGTTTGTCATCACTAGCACCAATATCACGACCAGATCGATCTGTGGCACTGACGATTCCAGAAGTCACGGTATTGTTAAGACCTAAAGGATTACCGATCGCAATGACTGCTTCTCCTGCTTGTATGGCATCAGAATTACCCAAAGCTATGATGGGTAAGTTGTTAGCATCAATTTTAACAACAGCAACATCTGTTACCGGATCTTCTCCCTGGACTTTGCCATTAAAAGTCCGACCATCTTTCAGTTTTACGGTCACAACATCAGCACCGTCTACTACATGGGAATTTGTTAATATCTGACCGTTAGCGTTGATAATAAATCCAGATCCGCTTCCTTTTTCTACGCGCTGTTGGGATTGTAATGGCGATCTATTTCCGTAAAATCGCCCGAGAAATGGATCTCCAGATTCATCGCCAGTTTGAGAAGTTACTGTTCTGGTAGAATCAATACGCACTACAGCAGGTCCTACCTCTTTAACTACCGTGACTACAAAATTAGAATCTTTATTGGACAGTGCAATAGCTGGAGAAGCGACAGTTTCTGGATTTTTTTGAGTTAAGTTTTGGCTTTGATTTTGAGCATCGGTTCTGTTTGTCCCCAGGGTATTAGCAGCTATTGAGCAACCTCCAAGACAAACCATTGCTATTCCACTCAGTATCATGCTAAACATAGAAGCACTGAGGAAATTCCTGGTATTCGTCTCTGGCTCAAAGTCTGTTATCTTCATGTGCTTTTGTTTCTCCTTAATATAAATCTACAGGGGATAAGATCTAGTCTACTGGGGGAATAAAAATGATGACACCTAAAAAAGTTGTTTCCGGTTGAGTCCTTAGTCTGCTAGATTGGTGCTTTTACATCCTCTATTGTGACGATTACTAGCATTGGTGGTAGATATATGGAAATACCCATCGAAAGTCTGTGGAGTCAAGTCCTAGAACGTTTGCAGCTAGAGCTATCCCGTCCCACCTTTGAGACTTGGATCAAGACGGCTAGTGCGGAACGCTTGGAAAATAATTGCTTGGTCATTTGTACTCCTAACCCCTTTGCACGTAATTGGTTGCAGAAATATTACATAAAAACTCTTGCTAATGTAGTGCAAGATATTGTTGGTCATCCTGTAGAAATACATATAACTGTTGCTAAAGGTGAGGAATCTCATTTGCCGGAAAGAGAGGTTTCTTGGGATATACCAGAGCAAACGACTCCTGCTGAAAATGTTTCTAAAAAACGCTCGAAAACAACTGATTTAAATCTAAAGTATGTATTCTCCCGATTTGTCGTGGGTGCTAACAACCGTATGGCTCACGCTGCTGCTTTAGCAGTTGCAGAATATCCGGGAAGAGAATTTAATCCCTTATTTTTGTGCGGTGGTGTTGGCTTGGGGAAAACTCATCTTATGCAAGCGATTGGTCATTATCGCTTGGAAATCAGCACGGAAGCCAAAATATTTTATGTCTCTACTGAGCAGTTTACCAACGACTTAATCACTGCTATTCGCAAAGACAGTATGCAAAGCTTTCGGGAACATTACCGTGCGGCTGATGTGCTTTTAGTAGACGACATTCAATTTATCGAAGGCAAGGAATATACGCAAGAAGAATTTTTTCATACTTTTAATACGTTACATGAAGCCGGCAAGCAAGTCGTATTAGCTTCAGATCGTCCGCCCAACCAGATTCCCCGGTTGCAAGAACGTCTGTGTTCTCGTTTTTCGATGGGTTTAATTGCTGATATTCAAACACCTGATTTGGAAACGAGAATGGCTATTCTTCAGAAGAAAGCCGAATACGAAAATATTCGTTTACCTAGAGATGTAATCGAGTACATTGCATCTAATTATACTTCTAATATTCGAGAGTTAGAAGGAGCTCTAATCCGAGCACTCGCCTATATTTCAATTTGGGGTTTGTCTATGAGTGTAGAAAATATAGCACCAGTTTTAGAACCACCTAAAGAAAAGATAGAAGCAACCCCAGAAATGATTTTGAGAATTATATCTGACGTATTTGATATTTCAATTGAAGAGCTAAAAAGCAATTCCCGTCGCCGGGAAATTAGCTGGGCGCGTCAAATAGGAATGTACTTGATGCGTCAGCATACAGATTTGAGTTTACCTAGAATTGGAGAAGAATTTGGCGGTAAAGATCATACGACGGTGATTTATAGCTGTGAAAAAATAACTCAATTACAAACAACTGATCAAAGCTTGGTACAAACACTCCGCCAACTAAGCGATCGCATCAAAGTAACCAGTACCAGCCGTCCTAAAAAATTATACTGATAGTCATTCGAGTTCTGGTACGTTCGGATTGCTATTCTACATTTAAAATGTGTAGCCAACTTACAAAGTACCGGATACACGGACTATTCCCACTTCTGAAACACTCATAATTCAGTTCTCCACTCTCCATTTCTCACTGTTGATCACAATATCTTTCTTTCCTTCTAAAATGAATGTTAAATAAACTATAAAAACTT
>JAQYWO010000073.1 GCA_029379215.1 Rhizonema sp. PD37 | reverse complement strand
GGCTGTAAAAAGACTACTTCTATTGTATGTCTTAACCGCCTTGGCGGTTGCTATAACACTTCGGGATGTAAGAAAAGCAAGAGAACTTACTCAGCCAGCTCACTAACTACTGTATTTTATACATACATATCATCAAAAAGGTTTGTAGTTGCGCTAAAGCGCAAAAAAGTCTTGAGTGCTAAAAAGCAACTATATAGCAGTATCCATGTATGTTACAGCAATTTTCACTTTCTATGAACCATACGATTGGTAAGGGCGAACAGCCCTTTGGGTGACGCTCGAGGACTCGAAGATCGCTGCGCTAACGCCAGTTCCCTACGGCGGAAAACCCGCCGGCAGGACTGGTCTCACCGTTCGCCCCTACGACTGTGGTCTAATTACCTGAAAATTGCTGTAAGATAAAAAGTCTAACTAATCTTATCTAATCTCTCGCTAATATTAAATCTGGCTCTTTTGAACTGAGTAATGGTGCTCAACTCAGTTCCAGCACTTTCGGGCAAGGGAATGCAGGGAGTGTAGCGATACAAGTATCTAATGCTGTTTCCCTTGCAGGGAAAAACACAAGCATCTTCAGCAATGTAGACAGTGGAGGTGTGGGCAAAGGTGGCGACATTAATATTAAAGCTGAATCACTTACCCTGATAGAAGGCGCTCAATTGCAAACTTTGATAAGGAAAGCTGATGCAAATCTTCCAGCAGGACGTGGTAATGCAGGAAATGTGAATCTTGATGTTTTAGGTAAAGTTGCGATCGCTGGAGCAAAGGATGAATTGTCGAGTGGCATCTTGAGCAATGTGGAGACGGGTGCAATTGGGAATGGGGGCAACATCAATATTAAATCTGGCTCTTTTGAACTGAGTAATGGTGCTCAACTCAGTTCCAGCACTTTCGGGCAAGGGAATGCAGGGAGTGTAGCGATACAAGTATCTAATGCTGTTTCCCTTGCAGGGAAAAACACAACCATCTTCAGCAATGTAGAAAGTGGGGGTATAGGCAAAGGCGGCGACATTAATATCAAAGCTGAGTCACTCGCCCTGACAGAAGGTGCTCAATTGCAAACTTCTATAAAGAAAGCTGATGCAAATCTTCCAGCAGGACATGGTAATGCGGGAAATGTGAATCTTGATGTTTTGGGTAAAGTGACGATCACTGGAACAAAGGATGAATTGTCGAGTGCTCTTTTTAGCAGTGTGCAGACGGGTGGAATTGGTAATGGGGGTAACATCAATATTAAATCTGGCTCTTTTGAACTGAGTAATGCTGCTCAACTAATTTCCAGCACTTTCGGGCAAGGGAATGCAGGGAGTGTAGCTATACAAGTACCTAATGCTGTTTCCCTTGCAGGGAAAAACACAGCCATCTTCAGTGATGTAGAAAGTGGGGGTATGGGCAAAGGCGGCGACATTAATATTAAAGCCGGATCACTTGCCCTGACTGAAGGCGCTCAATTGCAAACTTTGATAAAAAAAGCTGGTACAAATCTTCCAGCAGGACGTGGTGATGCAGGAGTGCCGCATTAACTTCTCAAAGTTCGGGACAGGGAAACGCGGGAGATATCAACATTAATGCTCGTTCCGTCAAACTAGATAATCAAGGTACTATTGCCGCATCAACTAACTCTGGTGATGGTGGAAATATTAACTTGACAGCCGCAGACTATTTACTTTTACGCCATAACAGCAGCATTTCTACAACTGTTGTAAAGAAAAAAATAAAAATATTGAAAGTGGCAAGATAGAACTCGCGATTGAGATATTAAATTCAGCACCAACATTAAAGGCAAATGTTGGGGGAGCAATTAAACGGAAAGTTGAAGAGGCCTTAAAATTAATACATCCGAAATAAAACCTGTTAATAGGTAATAATAACCTGTTAATGAGTATGTAAAAACCTGTTGCTAAGTAATTAATTGTCCGATTGTATTGGTTAATTAATTCCTCAATATCTTAGTTTTAGCCTTAGCGCAAAAAGTGAAGTGCATAAGTTGAGTTCACTTACACCTATTTTGTATTTTAGATCAGAAATCTGACTTGGCTCCAAGCCTAAAAAGAACTCTGTTCGTCAACGCAGGACTATAGTACCTCATTACTGTACTCAGTACCTTTCGATTATGGTAACAAGCAGATACTACGCATAAAAAGTATGAAGTTTTTACTTACTAGTGATTTCCGAACAGTTGCAATTGAGATCGTATCTTTAGTTTTTCCGAAAACTCCGTTTCAGGTGTTATTTAAAGAAATAGGAACAGGAAAAATCTCTATTACTTTTAAGAATCCTAAATATTTTGCCGACAACTTTAGAATCAAATTTTGTTCAAAACTTAAAACTCTTACTATTTCTGGATATTCAAAAGAGGGAATAGTTCACTTAAATTATCTTCCTGAAAATAATTATGAGTGGCGCAATGGAGGCGAATACACTATCAGTAAACCTTCTTCTGTAGGGGAAAAGTTTGAATTTTTAGCAAGTATATTTTACCCTGTTTTACAAGAACATTATTTAGGAGACGTTTTTGAAAACTTCTTTATCTCTCAGGAGTTTGAAACGGCTGCCACTTCAATCGTTGCTGAGGCTTTTCCCCAATTTTATTTTAACTTGAGTTACTCTAAAAATGTAGAAAAAGAACTTTCACTGAATTTTAAAGGTCAAAGGAATGAAACAAAAATATTACAAACTCGACAAGGAATATTTCAAACGACAGAATCTATCTTGTTTAATGTTGATTTTCGCAATCGTGCTAAGTGCTTAGCTATCAATACAAGATGGGATGGTGAGCAGTATGTACTTTTTTATAATTCTATAGGAAACTTATCTTGGAGTACGCTGCATTCAGAAAAAATCAATTCGCCATCAGCATTTGGGAAAGAATTTGAGAGTGTTGCTGTTAAACTTTACCCACTTTTACAGGAATTTTTTCCATGATACCGTTGATGGGCAACAACTAGCAACTTACGTTAATAAGTCGAGGATCTCAGACTTCGTTGCGTTTCTTTAGCATCACTTGGTCAAGAAATAGTAAAATTAGAATTGCAACACCCACGCTCAACGCTAAATACAACCAGTAGCTATGCGCTAGCCATAAGGATTGATCCAAAGACCATCCTCCTAAAGGTGGTCCGATAAAGTAGCCGATCGCCCAGCACAGGGAGTTGATGGACAAGTAAATTCCCCGTAGGGAAGCGGGTGCTAAGTCTACGACAAGAGACGAGGCTGCGGGATTGTAAGTGACACTGGCAATAGCTAAAACCAAGAGTGCCAAAACCGCCCACGTTAGATGACCGAAGTGAGTCACTCCAGTCAACCAAACTAAAACAAATCCTCCCGCCCACAAACTGGCTGACAGCATCAACGCCTGCGTACGTCGGAAACGATTGAGAACACGCGCGGCTGGTAACTGACAAACTGCTGTTAAGACTATATACCAAGTAAACAAAGCGCTAATTGTCGGGGGCGCAAATCCTTGATGAATTCCTCGAACAAAATTGCTGAAGTACAAGGGCATGGTACTTTGGATTTGAGCAACGTAAATCGTGAACAGGATATTGACCAAAACGTAAACCTGTAAGCGGCGATCGCGCAGTGCCTCAACCCACCCCTGGAACACTTGGCGGCGTTCTCCGGCAAATTGATTGGTTTCAGCAATACGGACATAGATCACCCCACTGAAGAGAAGAAACGAAATTGCATCAATGACAAAGAGCGATCGATTTGCCCCTGTACTAGCAATCAACATACCGCCAAAAATGACGCCCAATCCCAAACCGAGATTATCTGCCAATCGCGTCAAGGCATACGCTTCGTTCAGTTGTTGAGGCGGCGTCACGTCAGCAACAACAGCTTCCGTAGCAGGCCAGTATAAACCAGTCCCCAACCCCATAAGTAAATTACCAACAACAAATATAGGAAAGTTAGAGGTGAGAGCGAGAACAAGAGAAGCTAAGGCAGAGATAATGGCAGATAGCAATAGCGTTCGTCTACGTCCCCAAAACTGGGAATCCGCCATCGTTCCCCCCATAATCCTGCCAATCACCCCCGAAATAGAAGCACTGCCCAAGCCAATCCCCACAGAAGTTGCTGATAGACCAACTTGATTGACAAAGAAAATTGGTGCATAAAATAAAGTAAAGCCGCTACCAATCTCCGATAACAAGCGACCGAAAGCTAAAATCCAGACTTGGTCATTAAGTGGCGGTAGCCACGATAATCTCTTCATTTACCTGCACCGTATTTCAACTTTATAAAGAAAAATCTTTATAAAATTAAAGTGTTTTCCTTATTTTGTACTAAGACATAATGATTGTTCAACCCCAAAATCAACTTATGGCTCCCCAAGAGTATCTAGAATGGGAGGAACAACAACTCGTTAAATACGAATATATTAACGGAGAAGTCTTTGCAATGATAGGGGGAACTATGCCTCACAACGATGTTGCCCTTAACCTCGCATCAGCCCTCAAAAATCACCTCCGAGGTAAGAAATGTAAAATTCAGATAGCAGATGCCAAAGTGGGAATTTCACCTCAGGGACCTTTTCATTATCCAGATGTGATGGTTAGTTGCGATCCGCGAGACCAAAGAATGCGTCAAGTTATCTATCATCCTTGTTTAATTGTAGAAGTTTTATCTCTAAGTACAGAGGCGTTCGACCGTGGTCAGAAATTTAGACATTACCGTCAAATCGATACCTTAAAAGAATATATTCTCATTGATGCCGACAAAATGAATGTGGAATGCTATCGCCTCAATGAGAATAGAAAATGGGAACTCACTTCTTATTTACTTGAAGAAACAACGGAAGATAAAACAGAAATAGAGGTTCATCTAACCAGTGTTGATTTTTTTTGCGCTATTTCTTTGCTGTATGAAGATGTTGTTTTTCCTGAAGATAATTTAGAAGAGATTCCTAATGACTAGCTTTGTTCATAAACTATTAGGACTTACGCATTCATTTGCCAAAAGGCTTGATTTATTAAACCGCCTTAGCGCAGCCATGCCCGAAGGGCTTTAGACAAGGGCAGCGCTGTGCGGGGGTTCCCCCCGTTGAGGCGACTGCCCGCGCCAAGTAAGCCAAGCATGAGTAGAGTTTGCGTAAGTCCTAACTATAGCGATCGCCCGCTTCCGAGCGTGAAATCTGAAAACACAGATCCCCACAGCGGATTTATTTAGAGATTTGTCGAGGGTTGTCGATCGCATCAAACGTGCCACCAAATAAACGTTCGTGAATCATGTCACTACCCAGAAAATCGTGTGGGAAGCCGAGTTCAATCTGACTCACTTCACCTAAACGCTGTAATTGTGCTGCTGTTAATGTGACTTTGAGGCAATCTAAATTATCTTTGACTTGTGATACCTTACGGGCACCAATAATCGGAATCACAACACCTGGTTGCGAACACAGCCAAGCCAAGGCAACTTGTGAGGGAGTGCAGCCGATTTCTTTTGCTACTTGACTGACAACTTCGGCAATTTTCAAATTCCGTTCTGATATGTCCAAGCCGCGAGAACTTGTCGATTGTCCTTCACTTTGATTATACTTACCTGTTAAGACTCCACCTCCTAAAGGTGACCACGGCGTGACTGCTAAATCAAATGCTTTTGCCATTGGTAGCAGATCGCGTTCGGGAGTGCGTTGAATCAAACTATACTCTATTTGCAGTGCGACAAATGGCGTCCAGCCATAACACCTAGCTAATGTGTTTGCTTGCGAAACAATCCAAGCAGGTGTATCAGAAATTCCAATGTATAAAACTTTGCCTTGACGCACCATATCATCTAGCGATCGCATCACTTCTTCAATAGGAGTCGTGAAATCCCAAGCGTGTAGCCAGAATAAATCGATGTAATCCGTTCCCAATCTCTTGAGGCTGCCTTCTAATGATTGCATCATGTTCTTGCGATGATTGCCACTGCCGTTGGGATTACCGACATGATTGTTCATCTCTAAAGGAAACGAGTATTTCGTTGCCACGACAAAGCGTTCGCGATCCGAAGCAATGAACTCACCAACTGTTTTCTCGCTCGTACCATCAGTGTAGCCGTTCGCCGTGTCAATAAAGTTACCACCAGCTTCCACGAAAGTATCAAATATCTGACGGCTTTCATCTTTAGAGGCACCCCAACCCCAATCTTCTCCAAACGTCATCGTGCCTAGACACAGTTCAGAGACTCGGAGTCCACTT
The DNA here is from genome assembly GCA_029379215.1 of Rhizonema sp. PD37. Taxonomy (GTDB): domain Bacteria; phylum Cyanobacteriota; class Cyanobacteriia; order Cyanobacteriales; family Nostocaceae; genus Rhizonema. The sequence continues at coordinate 25,089 of JAQYWO010000073.1, read as the reverse complement.
TTTCCTAATAGTTTATAGCGCATGATTGTTCTCTATTGCTGTTAGTGACGTTTTTTAACACAAGTAGGCGATCGCTAATGCTCGCTTATTTGAAAAGGGAAATCTGCTTTCGATAAAGTATCTATGGCATGTGAGCGTTCGAGAAGTTGGTTGCTTTAACAATGCGATCGCCCTCAAGCCGAAACAGAAAATTTACTTATACCTGCCGCGACTTACCTACTTAAGTTAAGCAAACAATCTTAAGTTAAGCAAACAATTCATCTACTGCAATAGTAAAACCGAGCAGTACTGTCTGTGTACAAGCCACTTGACCAGATGTAAACATTAAACCTTGATTTTTGGTTATGATCATTACCCATTTACTCTCAGGATATACTAACCAGACTTCTTCTCCACCAGATTCTAGATACTCCTGCGCCTTTAATAAAACTTCTTCTGCTATATCAGTAGGTGAAACAATTTCTGCACATAAAGGAAAACTTTGAGGTAAAGTCGGGACATTTCCGTATTTTGCTACGAGTTCAGGTGTTAAATAAGCGACATCAGGAGAACGCCCTTGCTTTTGTGTACGACAAGGTACATCGGTGTAAACTTTTCCACCTTGTCCGCTAGATTCTTTATAATTTTCCCAGTATCGACCTAGCCTTAATTGAATTTCACCGTGTCTGAGTGTTATACTCTCTTTTTCTATTAGTTGACCATCCACCCATTCTGTTTTATCTAAAGGATTATTCATGAAATCCTCTAAGGAGAAATATTCAGATTTAATAATGGTAATCATTGTATACGTTTCTTCAATTCATCATATAAGTTAATGATTAATTATGTTATAGCATATTTAATTTCTACCGATTTTATCTTAGGTTTCATATATGTTAAGTCTTTATTTTTATCAATTACATTTATTAGTCATCAATTAGTTTTTTATTATTTTTTTCGCATGCAACCATAAATTTACTAAAAATGTAAGTTCTAATTCATCTAAAACTAGTAAGTTCGCTTTTTCTTGGAAAACTTTTACCCAAATAAGCATATCCTCTGGTGGTTGAAACACTTCATTACTAGCTAAAATGGAGTATCCTGGTGTTTTTGTAGGAGTTCTTAAACTAACTATTTAGAGACAGGGCAAACTGATGCAGTGGGACGAAAAGATGGTATAACTTCGGGTGCTTGGGCAACAAGCATGATATTACCGTCAGGAGTTTTCACCCAGCCTTGAGCCTCGACGATCGCCTGATGCGAACTAGAAGATAAATTGGGTGTTGAAGATGTATTTGGTTTACTAGAGTGATACTCCTGTGAAGTCACTTCGTGAGCGCTATCCAAAGTCGCTAGTTGAGTTAAGTTTGGTGTACCATTAAGAGGTTGTGTAGCGTTAGGTGGTATACCGCGTCCGGTGACGATAAACATACCTAAAGGTTTTTTCGCATTTCTAACTCTAGAACAATCCTGAGCAATTTGATTACTAGCGTCAAGCACTTGTCCTGGTAATTCCACCAGCCCTTGCGCTGGTTGGACATTAGGTTGAATGATGTTGATTTGTCCCTGTACGCCTAATTCGGAACTTGCAGTAATATCATTTGTTTGGTCTGATACTTGCAGACGGGGTTCTATACCAAAAATACCCTGAGTGCGAATGTTAATATTACCACCTGTGCCTGAGAAGGCATTAGCTGTAATGTCGCTGTTTTCCTTCGGTACAGCAACAATAAATTTTGAGTTGATATTGACGTTACCGCCATTGCCTCCTGCTTGAGTTGTACCTGCGGTGGTGGAAATTTGACTACCACGACGGAGTAAAAGTAAATCACTATTAAGTTTGATGTTGCCACCGTTACCAGATGCAGATTCGGCGTTGAGTTTGGCTTGGTTGTTTAAAGTAACTCTAGGTGAGGTGACGATAATATCTCCAGCAGTACCTGTCGTACTTCGGGAGTTAACGAACAAGCCACTGGTAAAGTTGGCACCCTTACCAGAAACAGTGAAAAAATTAGCCGCATTAACTTTGATTGTGCCTGCATTGCCTTGTCCAAGGGTTTCAGCAGTAAGTAGAGCGCCATTTTGCAACAATAAAGAACTAGAATCGATAGTAATATTACCCCCATTGCCAACTGTTCCCGTTTGCACCCGGCTGCGAATCCCACTGGGTAAACCGTTTTTCTCCCCAGCAATATCAACTGACCCAGTAACTTTAACATTGACATTCCCCGCATCCCCTCGTGCTGCTGGCTGGGTATTAGATGCAGCACGAGTAAGGGTTAGCAGTTGAGCGCCATCTTTTAATGAAAGGGTTGCAGCATTGATATCGATATTGCCTCCCTTACCTACACCCCCCGCTTCCACCGTGCTGAAGATGCTAGCACCTGTAAGGGAAATAGAATCAAGTGCCCGCACTGTCACATTCCCCGCATTCCCTCGTCCGAGAGTTGAGGCAGCAATTAAAGCGCCGTCTTGTAGGGAAATAGAATCGAGTGCTCGCACTGTCACATTCCCCGCATTTCCTTGTCCATAAGTTGAGGCAGCAATTTCAGCGTGATCGCGTAAAGAGAATGAACCAGAATCGATAGTAATGTTACCTCCGTTGCCTTCTGTCCCCGTTCCCACAAAGCTGCGAATCCTACTGGGTAAACCGTTGTTCTCCCCAAAAATATCAACAGTGCCAGTAACTTTTATATTGATATTCCCCGCATTCCCTCTTCCAGAAGTTTCAGCAGAAAGAGAAGCGCCATCGCGTAATAAGAAAGAACCAGAATTGATAATAATATTACCTGCATTGCCTTGTGCTCCAGTTTCCACGCGGCTGATAATCGCACTAACAAAACCATTTTTCTCCCCAGCAATATCAACTGACCCAGTAACATTAACATTGACATTCCCCGCATCCCCCCGTCCTGCTGGCTGGGTATCAGATGCAGCACGAATAGGGGTTAACAGTTGAGCGCCATCTTTTAATGATAGGGTTGCAGCATTGATGTTGATATTGCCTCCCTTACCTACGCTTCCTCGTTCCACTGTGCTAAAAATATTACCGTTTGCAAGAGAAATAGAATCAAGTGCACGCACTGTCACATTCCCCGCATTGCCTTGTCCAAATGTTGAGGTAGCAATTTGAGCGCCATCTTGTAACGAGAATAAACCAGAGTCAATAGTAATATTACCCCCATTGCCAACTGTCCCTGCTGCTACTGTGCTGCCAATCCCACTGGGAAAAGTGTTTTTGTTACCAGCAATATCCACTGCACCAGTAACTTTAATATTGACATTACCAGCATCCCCCTGTCCTGCTGGTTGGGTATCAGATGCTTCACGAGTAATAGCTAGTAGTTGAGCGCCATCAGTTAGTGAAAGTGTTGCAGCATTAATATCGATATTGCCACCCTTACCCACACCCCCTGCTTCCACTACGCTGAAGATGTTAGCATTACCTGCAAGGGAAATAGAATCGAGTACACGCACTGTCACATTCCCCGCATTCCCTCGTCCGAGAGTTGAGGCAGAAAGTTGAGACCCATCTTTTAGTGATAGTGTTCTAGCATTAATGTCGATATTGCCTCCGTTACCCACACCCCCTGCTCCCACCTCACTGAAGATGTCAGCATTACCTGCAAGGGAAACAGCATTTTTTGTACTCACTGTCACATTCCCCGCATTCCCTCGTCCATAAGTTGAGGCAGTAAGAGAAGCGCGATCGCTTAACGAGAATGAACCAGAATCGATAGTAATGTTACCTCCATTGCCTTCTGTCCCAGTTCCCACAAAGCTGCGAATCCCACTGGCTAAACCGTTTTTCTCTCCAGCAATATCAACTTTCCCAATAACATTAACATTGACATTCCCCGCATCCCCCCGTCCTGCTGCCTGGGTATTAGATCCTCTAAGAGTAGCGCTTATCAATTGAGCGCCATCAATTAGTGATAGTGTTCCAGCGTTGATGTCGATATTACCCCCTTTACCTACACCCCCTCCTGACACGGTGCTGAAGATGCTAGCACCTGCAAGGGAAATAGAATCGAGTGCCCGCACTGTCACATTCCCCGCATTCCCTCGTCCAGAAGTTGATGCAGAAAGTTGAGCGCCATCAATTAGTGACACTTTTGCAGCATTGATATCGATATTACCACCCTTGCCAACACCCCTTGCTGATACCGTGCTGAAGATAGTAGTTTGTCTACCTGCAAGGGAAATAGAATCGAGTGCCCGCACTGTCACATTACCTGCATCCCCTTGTCCAGAAGTTGAGGCTACAAGTTGAGAGCCATCTTGTAACAAGAATGAACCAGAATCAATAGTAATGTTGCCCCCATTGCCTTGTGACCCTAAAGGCACCAGATTAGTAACACCACTCCCAGCAATTTTGATTTCCCTGGTAGCATTGAGCGAAATACGTCCTGCAACAGTTTCAGCTGTCCCCAAACCTTGCCCAATACCAGCACTTAAAAAACTTCCTCCCAATATTTCTAGATTCCTGGCATTGACTACAATATTACCGCCACCAGCCCCTTCTACAAGTATCCCAGCTTGGTTAGTAAGGGATACGTCAGATCGCACAACATTAGAAGGAAATATTAAGCTGAGATTATCACCATCTACACCGAGTAAGACAGTACCACCTTCTGCCAATCCTCCTAATTCAACTCGTCCACCATTAGCATTTAATTGTCCTCTATCCATGCTGACATTTCCACCCACCAGCAGCAAACTCTTACCATCTGGTACTCGTAAACCAAATGCGTTAAAGCCTGCTGGATCTGTTCCTGCTGATGCAATTGAATTATTTTGAATCGCTGCATTTTGATTAATCTGATTAAACAACAATGCCGAAGGCTGAACCGTCAACAATGGAGGTGCATCTGGATTCGTGGCACTAAAAATTCCTTGATTCCCAAATTGAATCGCATTCGCTGTCGTCCCCACAAACGAACCTCGCACATCTAAGCGGGCACTCTGCCCAAACAAAATACCATTAGGATTAATTAAAAATAGATTCGCAGCGCCATCTACACCCAAAGTCCCGAAAATATTCGATGCATTCCCACCCGTTACCCGCGTTAGTATATTTTCGACTCCAACAGGGTTGCCAAAATACACTCTTTGCCCATTGCCTACATTAAACTGACTGAAACTATGAAAAAGATTGCCTCCTCTTTGAGCGCCACCATCAATTCTATTGCCCGGTACGCCATTGATTAAAACATTTGGAGTCAGTCGCGAAGCTTGTGTTCCAAGGGTGTTATCTGGGGTAATTTGTGCATGTGCGGGAGCGCAGACAAGTATAAAAATGCTGAAAAATAATTTTTGCAGCAATTTATGTAATTGATACATTACTAAGTCTCAGTATGAGTGGTAAACACGTTGTCTTTAAGTTACATATATCACTATTTCTGACTATGTTTAACTAATGCACTATTTTTTGAGCGAGTATCATTACCGCGTCAATAATACACCCTAAATAATTTTTTTCCCCTCTTCTTTTGTTTTTGCATGAGTTCACCTTTGCCAGAAATATAAAGCTATAAGGTCGTACCGAATAAATTGCTTTTACATACAGGAGGTGGAAAGATTGAGGGTAATTGGTTTTGTGTAAATAAAAATACTGTGGTTTCGATATCAAAATATTGGGAATTTGTCAAGCTAGATTCTACTAGTAAACGTTGGGTTGAAATGATTGTGACTGCTCAAACTTATTTGAAAAAACAATTTCCAGAATTGAGTGAAAAGGTTGAAGTTTCCGATGCAAGGGTGCAGCGTCAACTTTGGCAACAAATGCACTCAGGCGAACAAACCGATACGGATGAACCTCAATTAGCGGAAACTTGTCTGCGGTGCTACATCTCTCACCAAATTTATCAAGTTTGCCTTGACTTGGGAACAAAGTTTGGCAGTCAAAATGGCTTTGATTGTCAAGATTTGTTACCGTTTGTGTTGGATGATGAGATCCTGTTAGGAACGCGAAATCATCCAGAAAAGCTTACATCCAAGTCAACTCAAAGTATTTCCTATCAATCTTTAGCGACGACTGTTTTGAAAACCTTCGATCCAGCTAAAGGATCGCTCAATACATGGGTAAATCGTTATGTGAAACAACATCCAGAGTTGAAGCAGTTTTTACTTCAGCATGGTGTTTTTTTAGTGAGCGATTGGGCACTTTTGAACGATACAAAGCCGAAGGAATTGCAACGAATTTTCAGTGATATGTATCGCTTGACATCAGTGGAAATTCAGCAAATCTGCGAGCTTTTAGTAAGTTACCACATAGTTTACCGAGAAGACCGTTTGCAACAAAGACTTACGGGAGCAACGCTACCGTGTCAACAGCCAACATATGAGCAGTTAATTCGGATTGCGAATGAGCTGCAAACTTCTACTGGGCGTAAACTTAGTACTGAGGTGGTATTAAGTCAACTGCACGCGATCGCATTCAAACTTAGACGATATAAAATTTCCGCAAAAGGAGGAAGTATTTCTTCGATTTCTCTCTCTCAACCTGAAACTCAACCAATTGTAGAGCGATCGCAAGTTACTGAAGACAACGAAGAACAACTTGAATTTATTAAGTTATATCAAAATCAATTTCTTGAATGTTTAGACCAAAGTATTGCCCAAGTTATTGATCAGTATATCAAAAAACTTCAACGCAAGCGTTCTTCTGTTGAACAATCATTTCTCACTGCTTTACATCTTTTTCATTGTCAAGGTCAATCGATGAACCAAATTGCACCACAAATTAATTTAACAAAACAATACGAAGTTACCCGTTTATTAAAACTTAATGAATTGCGTGCCGATATTCGTCAAAGCATGTTAATGACTTTGCGCGATCGCGTTCTTGATACCGCTAAATTATTTACAGATTCCGAACGCTTACTTTTTTTAGACAGACAACTAGAGTTGATTTTGGATGAACAGATTTCTAGCATTATCCAAGAAGCAGAATCAGAAGCAAAAAATCCCATTCGCAGTCAACCGTTACGCAGTTTATTAGCACGTCGTTTGTGCCGTTATTTGCAAGGCAGGAGGTAGTAGAGAAGTGATGTTCTTGGCGTCTCACAGGAGAATAATTAAAAATGCGTACTCTCAAGTAGAAAATTAACTTTATCTATCTATTTAAATTATGACGAATCAACTACCAATATCAGATTTGCCGGATATACCCGATTGGCAGTCTCTCAACGAAACCCGCATCGAACTATTGCCAGAGCATTTCCAAAAAGCTGCACGTCTAAGTCAATCTATACATTTGTCAGAGCAACGCTGGCAAGTTTACCTTTGTGCGTTGGGAGTTTTGGGATTTGAGCAATGGTTCAAAGAACGCGCTCCAGATTTGCAATTTCAGAGCGATCGCGCTTCGATTTGGCAACCTGCATATGCAAATTTATTCGTTGCAGCGTGCAATATTCAAATTGGTGATTTTAAAGTTTGTCTTTTAACTTCTAACAATTTAACTAATCAATATAGTATCCCTTTCGCAGTTTTCGATATCCCTGATTTTGCCGCTCATTTCTACGTGCTGATGCAGGTTGAGGAAGAAGAGCAGCAAGTTGCTGTAGCTGGATTTATGAACTACAAGCAGTACCTCAACTATCAACAAACAGAACACTTACAAGTAGATACAGATTGGACATACACAATACCGTCAAACTGGTTTGATTCAAATCCTGACACGCTCCTACTCAATCTCCGCTGTTTGGATACAAATGCAATTCAACTGCCTGCCAAAACAACTACAAAAACTGATACAGTTACAGCGTTGCGACAAAAGCTGACTGCGCTGACATCTAAACTGCAAAAACAGCATTTATCGCAACTATTAACAGTAAACGAAGGTACAACGCTGCTAAGTAATTCAGACTTGATTGACTGGGTAGATGTACAGACGCGAAATACAAAGTCTCCATCAGCTCAACCATTAATCAATGTTAGTTTTTGGTTACGCAATCAAATCGATACGGTAGCGAGTGAATTGGGATGGATACTGATGCCATTTCCAGCATTATTAGCATTACGCTCGTTGCAAGACGAATTTGACCAAATTCGCTCTGGATTAGAGCGAAACTCAATTCACATTCCCTCAGCAGCGCGGGGTGCTTACCGAGATTTAGAGTGCGATCGCAGTGGTTTGCGGCTATACGCAATTATGTGGGTGCTATCAGAAACAACAGAAAACCCAGAATGGACGTTGTTGATTGCCTTAGGTTCTCAACCACAACGGCAAATGCCAAAAACTTTGAAATTAGAAGTACGTGACGAAACACAGTTATTATTCGCACAATCGCTCGAAGACACAAGCAAAAATATACTCTACGCTCGAGTTATTGGCAATTGGAATGAGAAGTTTTGGGTGACAGTAACTGCGGACAATGAAGCTGTATTTGAAATTATCCCTTTCGGTATAGAATTACAAGCCATGACTTAAACGACACTTACACAAAAACTCTCTCTAATTCCTCTTCCTCTGTGCCCTCTGCGTCTTGGCGGTTAATTTTTCCATGATTTTACATAAACCATATTTTTCTCAATAGAATAAATTACCAATCATGATAATTAAAGTTTACATTTCTTATATATATACATGTAAAAATAACCTGTAGTATATAAAACATAAAATTTAGACGATAACAGACTTCTCTAATCAGTCGGTTATCTCCAAAAATCAAACTACAGTAAAACAAAAACTTACTAAACTCCGCACTTCTAGAGCGTCTTAACTTCCACCTTTAATGCGCCACATCTATGAAATATAATTCTCATCTTTTTAATTTAAAAGTCCAAAAAATCGAGCAAACCTGTTTGTTTGAGTTGTGTTGGGGACAAGGACAAAGTTTAACTCAGCAAGTTAATTATCCAACCAATTTAACTTTATTATATCAAGAGTGGCGACAGGCATATCTGTGTTTTTATCAGTCAAAACACATGCGGGGACGGACAGTTGGTGGTGGAGTGGTAAAGCTGACTGTAGACTGGCACGCAGAAGTCGTGAAAGCAGAAACCAAATTGATGTTTGAGTTTCATCGCTGGTTGCGTGGTGTCGAATTATATGAAATCCGAGCAACTATTGCTCAAATCAGCCAGAAACTTGTCAAAGAAAATCCAGGAGTTACCGAAGCGGTAAAAGTTTTTCTTACCTGTGCCCCGATTGAATTAGATCGCTTTCCTTGGGAAGCTTGGGAGATTGGCACCGAATTTGCTAGCGCTGGAGCGATTCAAATCATTCGCGCTCCCATAAATATTAAAGCGGACACTGAAACACCGCAGAAAAAACAACATCAGCGACGTGCCCGTATTTTGGCAATTTTAGGTGATGATACAGGGTTGAATTTTCAGGCAGACAAAGAAGCGGTGCAATCGCTGCTTCGTATTGCTGAAGTTGAGTTTGTTGGTTGGCAACCTCTTCAAACCGCCACGGAAGTTATCCAACAAATTAGTGAGGCGATCGCTTGCGAACAAGGATGGGATGTGCTGTTTTTTGCTGGACACAGCAATGAATCAGAGATGACAGGGGGTGAACTCGGTATTGCACCAGGGATATCGATTTCCATCAACGAAATTGCACCCCAACTGAGTGCAGCCAAAAAACGCGGACTTCAGGTAGCAATTTTTAACTCATGCAGCGGGCTAAATATCGCTGATTCGTTAATTGACTTAGGTTTCAGTCAAGTTGTCGTCATGCGCGAACCGATTCACAACCGCGTCGCCCAAGAATTTCTGGTACGATTTCTGCAAGGATTGGCGAAACACCTTGATGTCTACGAATCGGTGATGCAAGCGCGGCAATTTCTCCGCATGGAAAAAAGCCATACTTACCCCTCGTCTTATTTAGTGCCTTCCTTATTTTGCCATCCTGGGGCTACATTATTTCGCATTCCTCCCTTTCGTCGATGGAAACAGCGTCTGCGGCAAAGTTTACCAACTTACATTGAGGCGATCGCCTTAGCAGCAAGTCTCACTCTCAGCGTACTTTCCCCAGTCCAAGAAGTGCTGCTAGATACGCGAATGGTAGCTCAATCAGTTTACCGCAAAGTCACCGCCCAAATTCCATCGGCACAAGCCCCACCTGTCGCATTAATCGAAATTGATGCCGAATCGATTTACCGTGCAGGACTTCCTAATTCTCAACTTCACCCGATGAACCGCAGCTATATCGGCAAGTTAATTGATAGCACCAGAAAGTTGAATGCTTCCGTCGTTGGTTTAGATTTTACCTTCGATACACCACAAAAAGACCCGCCATCCGGAGATCGAGATTTAGGCACAGCAGTACGACGTGCGGTAGATGCAAACATGTGGCTAATCTTTGGCGCAATTCTTGAACCCAACAGAGAAATAGGCACAAATGAAGCGATCGGCATTAACAAGTGGAATTGGACTTTACAAGGATACACCAATTCTTACGATTACCTTGTAGAAATGCCAGATCCCCAGCAAGATTGTCGTCAAGCTTGCCCGATCGCTTATTTAATGTCTCTCGTGCAAACGGCTAACCCAGAAATGAAAGAATTACCCAAGCCGCAAACTAATCGAGTCACAAATTTACGCGCTCAACTACTTGATGTCATTCAACAGAAACACCCGGAAAAAGGCAACTTAGCTGCATTGTTACAGTTGCGCTCTCCTCTTGGGTTGCAGCCGTTAGTTGATTTCTCCCTGCCTCCTGATCGCGTCTATACCAAAATTCCCGCTTGGAAATTGCTGGAAAATCCAGATATCAATAAGTTTCCCTTTATTTCCAAACAGGTACTCTTAATTGCCACAGGAAACGACGAACGCTTGGGAATTGCCGCCGGTCAGCCAGATCGTTCACCTGCATCCCCTGCTACAGCTTATTGGACACATCAAGATTGGCTGACAGGAGGTGAATTTTTAGCATACATGACCCAGCATTTTCTCACACGTCATTTAGTTATTCCCATCCCCGATATCTGGATGATTGGAGTGGCAGCTATTATCAGTAAAATTACGGCACTTTTACTGTATGAGAAGTCTGATTTTAGCTCCAAGCAACGAAGGCAAATTATCGCTGGTTCCCTTGGCATAGTTCTCATCTACAGCATTGTCGGGCTGCAAATTTATATATCTGCTGCGGTTTTAGTTCCCTGGTTTTTACCCTCAGCTGTTTTTTTAGCTTACGTTTTACCTGCTACAAGGAAAAAACATCATGTTTAATCAATCATTTTTTAGTCTTGCACTTATTCCCATCATCAGCTTTGGTGGTGTCAGTAGCGAAATAGTTACACCATCCAGCCAAAATCGGCAAGTTATTGCTCAACAATTAACTACTAGCGCACCTTCATTTTGGCAGCGTCACCCCCGCCGCAAACCAAATATATCACGATCGCTTACAAGTCAGGTTTGTGCGATCGCACCTGGTTTAATAGAGGCAGACGAAGTTTGGAGCGATCGACCATTATTTTTGTGGCAAAGTGAAGGTAAAAATAAAGACCTTCAATTAACACTCCGTGACTACGATACTCAAGAGGAAGTTTGGACGCAAAAAGTCAACATTACCGATCAAAAAGTATCCTACAGCGGTAAAGAACCCTTAAAACCAGGCAAACGTTATCAATGGCAATTATCAGGAAGTAAAACTTGGGCAACATTTGAAATAATGCCAGTAGAGCAGCGCAACCAAATTCAACTAGACTTGCAAGCAATAGAGCAAAAACTAAAAGCCAATAAGGCCTCATTAGAAGAAATTGCCCTGAAAAAAGCAGATTACTTTATCAATTACGAAATCAAAAACGAATCCGGAATTGTTCACCTTTGGTCTGATGCTTTGCAAGTTCTCTATACAGTTGAAAAGCCATCTTCATCCTTCGTTGAAAAACGCGAAGCATATATCACTAATTTGTGTACAGATTCTACAACAACTAACTCGCAAAAGTGATTTTAGAGGTTTTTCTTCGTAGTAAGCACTTCAGTGCTTTCTTTCTTAAGCACTAAAGTGCTTACTACAATTTATTTTCCTCAAAATTACATTCCGTACTTTCACAGGGTAAGCATTCACTACATACATCCTTTATGATAAATAAACCAAATTGGCTTCAATTACTCATATGCAGCGTTCTAATTTTCACCACTACACCAGCCAAGGCCCAAATTATCCCTGATAATACTTTAGGTGCCCAAAATTCTCGCATAACACCAAACATTTTAATTAACGGTGCATCCGCTAACCGAATTGATGGTGGTGCTGTTCGTGGCAGCAATCTTTTCCACAGCTTCACTCAATTTAGTATCAATAATAGGCAAAGAGTGTATTTTTACAACCCTGTTGGAGTAGAAAATATTTTCACGCGGGTGACAGGAAAAGAAGCTTCAAATATTTTTGGAACCTTGGGAGTCAATGGTACCGCAAATCTATTTTTAATCAATCCCAATGGGATTTTATTTGGGAAAAATGCCCAGTTAGATATCCGTGGCTCATTTTTAGGGACGACAGCGAACGCAATTCAATTTGGAAATCAGGGAATTTTCAGCGCCACAAATCCCGCAGCACCTCCATTGTTAACCGTCAATCCCTCCGCACTGCTGTTTACGCAACTTAACCAGAATGGAATTATTAATCAGTCCCAAGCACCCGCAGGCATTGATCCGGTTGGGCAAAATGTCACAGGTTTAAGAGTACCAGACGGTAAAAGTTTACTGCTTGTTGGGGGAAATATCAATATTGATGGTGGTTCCCTCAGGGCTTATGGTGGTCGGATTGATTTAGCAGGATTAGCAGCACCGGGAAGTATTGGATTAAATGTGGCGGGTAATACTTTAAGTCTCAGTGTTCCTAATGATGTACCTCGCGCTGATATATCCTTAAGTAATGCGGCTGAGGTGAATGTGCGTGGAGCCGATGTAGGAAATATCGCCATTAATGCTCAAAACTTGAGTTTTGCGGGAGAAAGTAAACTACGAGCGGGGATAGACACCGGATTAGGTACACCTCAAAGCAAAGCAGGAGATATTGATATTAATGCTATAGAGGCAACGACTTTAACTGATAGCAGCTTTATTGCTAACGTTCTCCAATCAACTTCAGTAGGTAAAGGTGGCAATATCAACATTACCACTGGTTCACTTGCACTTACCAATGGCAGCGTCTTAAATACTAGGAACTTTGGACAAGGTGATGGTGGTAGTATTTCCATACTGGCTAGGGATGGTGTTTCACTCTCATTTGCCGACATTTTTAGCAATGTTGGAGCAGGGGGAGTAGGCAATGGTGGCAACATTAATATCACCGCACCTTCACTCTCGTTAAAAGATGGCGCTCAATTCCAAGCTGGGCTGCGTGGGAGTGATACCCAGAATAACCTTCCAGGAGGTCGTGGAAATGGCGGTAATATCAACATTGATGTTCGTGGTGCAGTGACTATTGCTGGGCAGAAGGACAAACTTGTTAGTGGCATTTTTAGTGACCTGGAGGCTGGCGCAGAAGGTATTAGTGGTAATATAAATATCAAGTCAGAAACTTTCTCCTTGACTGACGGTGCTTTATTTAAAGCCAGCATCTATGGCAAAGGCAATGCAGGGAATATCCGCATCAGCACAGGATCGCTTTCTCTGACGAATGGTGCTGGAATATCAGCTAATATTTATGGACAGGGGAATACAGGGGATATCATTATTGATGCTCGCGATCTCCTTTCTTTGGGCAAAGATGTCCGTATTCTCAACGGTTTGCAAAATGGCGCGATTGGGACTGGGGGCAACATTCGCTTTAATACAGGAACGCTGTCTGTTACGGATGGAGCCTTCGTAGGTGCTTTTACCTTTGGACAAGGGAATGGAGGGGACATTCTCATTAACGCCAGCAATAAAGTTTCCCTAAACAATGATTCTGATATTAGAAGTGCCGGAGAGCGCAGCAACGGTGGCAACATTCGCATCAACACAGGCTTACTATCTATTGCCGGAGGTTCAGAAGTGTCTACTCGTACTTCTGGACAGGGGAAGGCAGGAGACATTCTCATCGACGCCCGCGATTTCGTCTCCTTTGAGGGGAAAAGCAGTGCAGCTAGTGGAGCCTTTAGCCGAGTGGCTTCTGGCGCAACAGGTCAGGGGGGCAACATCGCGATCTCCACTGGATTGCTATTGCTTGATAATGGTGCCCAGCTGGGTGCAGTTACTTTTGGTCAGGGCAATGCAGGCAATCTTATCATTAATGCCCGCGATCAAGTAGCCTTAAATAATCGTGCAGCTATCGTCAACCGAGTCGATGAGAGCGGTAGTGGTAAGGGGGGAGATATTCATGTCAGTACGGGGACGCTAAAAGGCACTAATTTAGGAGTAGTGCAAGCAGAAACTTTCGGACGAGGAAATGCAGGTAATGTCGTGATCAATGCGCGAGATAGTGTTGAATTTGCAGGGAATTTCAACGACGGACAAGAGAATAGTGGTGCTTTTAGCCTAGTGCGAGCAGGTGCAGTCGGCAATAGTGGCAACGTCGAGATTACAACTGGATCTTTATTTACGAGAGATCAGGCAGGGGTTAGTGCCGGCACAGATGGAAAGGGCAATGCAGGCAATGTTATCCTCAACGCCCGCGATCACATTTTTTTTGACTCTGGCGGCGTTATGAGCAGGGTTAATCAAAATGGAATTGGTAAGGGCGGAGATATATTTATCACAACAGGTTCCTTAGAACAAATAAATGGTTCACAAATCGATGCTAGTACTTTTGGTGACGGTGATGCAGGTAATATAACCATTATTGCCATGCAGCCTATCACAGTCACAGGTATCGGTCAGGAGACAAAAAAGTCCAGTGCTATTTTCTCAACTACAGGGGATAATCCTGCTATTGCTGGAACCGGACCGACAGTTGTTGGTAGAGGGAAAGGTGGCAATATCACAATTACAGCACCACAGCTCACTGTGAGCGATGGTGCTGTAATTGATGCTCGCACTTTCAACGATCAGCCCGGGGGGATTATCAATATTACCCTTGATAGTTTACAACTACTAAATGGCGGACAGATTTTCACTACCAGCGAAAGCAGTGGTTCTGCTGGCACAATTACAATTAATGCCAAAAATCAAGTCGATATTGCAGGTAGCGACATAACCTACTCTAGTCGCTTAAGCCAGTTTCCTCGCCGTGTTGCTCAGATTTCACCCAAGAGCGGACTCTACGTCCGCGCATCGGAAACGGGTGCTGCGGGCAACATCAACCTCACTACCCCTCGGCTTACACTTGACAACCAGGGTACAATTAACGCTGAATCTAACACAGTTGATGGGGGTAACATAAACCTTAACTCCGATCTACTTCTACTACGACGCAATAGTTCAATTTCGGCAACCGCTGGACTTGCCCAAGGCGCTGGTAATGGCGGCAACGTCAATATTAGTTCAAGTCTGATCGTGGCAGTTCCCAAGGAAAACAGCGACATCAGCGCCAATGCCTTCCAAGGACGTGGTGGTAATGTCACCGTTAAAACTGAAGGACTGTTTGGTATTGCCCCCGCTTTGTTCCCCACAGCGCAAAGCGACATCACTGCTAGTTCCCAACTTGGCATCCAAGGACAAATCAACATTATCCAACCGGATGTCCAACCCGCGCAAGGATTAATCGAACTACCAAATCAAGTGATTGATGCCAGTAATCAAATTGCCCAGGATTGTCCCAGAAGTCGCAATGCGAAAAAACTTTTAGGTCATTTTATTGTTACTGGACGCGGTATACCACCTAATGCTACACAACCGCTGAACGGTACACCTAACTCAACTCAACTTGCAACTTTGGATAGTGTTCACTCAGTGACTCCGAAGGAGTATCGCTCAGTGACTTCACAGGAGTATCGCTCTATTAAACCAAGTACGTCTCCAACACCGAATCTATCCCCGACTTCCCAAAATGCAATTGTCGAGGCTCAAGGTTGGGTGAAAACTCCTGACGGCGAAATTATGTTAGTTGCCCAAGTACCCACAGCACCCACAGTTACTACCACATCTGCTGCATGTCCTCTATCCAGATAAGATGTTTTGAAAGATTTATATTCTAGACAACCGAATCACTTTTGGAGAATCTCGCTTTTTCTTAAAACAGCCAAATTAAGTATTTAAATGAAACCCATTAAACAAAACTGGAAAAAATCAATTCGCTTTTGTCTCCCGATGGTGTTGACTGCATTATTATGCATCACATCACCTAGTTTTGCTCAAATTCCAATTATTAAAAGCGCGATCGCTCAAACTCAAACGGCTCCATCTTTAGATCAACAAGCGCGAAAAAACTATCAAGAAGGTCAATTTTCCGAGGCGGCAAAGCTCTTTCAACAAGCATCCCTTGCATATCAATCGGCGAAAGATCCGATTCGTCAAGCACTCAGTCTGAGCAATTTATCGCTTTGTTACCAACAATTGGCACAGTGGAACGATGCCAGCCGTACAATTACGGATAGCATTGCCTTATTAACATCTCTAAAAGCAACAAATTCGGAAAAATTATCCGCATTAGCTCAAAGCTTTGACATCCAAGGTGAGTTACAATTAGCACGTGGACAAGCTGATGCTGCTTTGAAATCCTGGGAACGAGCCACAACTCTTTACACCCAACTCGGCAAACCCAATTTAGTACTTACCAGCCAAACTAATCAAGCACAAGCTTTACAAAATTTAGGTCTTTATCGTCGGTCAATTTCCCTACTTTATACTGCGTTCAAGTTACCGCAAGATACAACAGACATAAAACTAAAAAGTCTTTTATCTGGGATTTCTGGTTCCCCCGAAACAGCAACAGCCTTGCGCACTTTGGGAGACTCGCTGCGAGCTGTTGGCGATTTACCGCAAGCGCGTCTGGTTTTGGAGCGTAGCTTGGTAATTGCCAATAAATTATATTTACCCGACATAATTACATTAGCTCAACTCAGCCTCGGTAACACTACCCGCGCTGAAGCTGATTTCTCAACAGCTTTAAATTTCTATCAACAAGCTGCGACATCTGACTCAGTAAATTTGCGTATACAAGCGCAAATTAACCAACTTAGTTTGCGTGTCGATCGCAAACAAAAGGATGAAGCTAAAAGCTTATTGCCACAAATACAAAAACAAATTCAGACATTACCAACGAGCTACACCGCGATTGAAGCACGGGTGAATCTCGCGCAAATAATGATGAAGATGAGGAAACAAACCCCAGAAGCCATTAATTTACGTGAAGTCGCGGAACTATTATCAATAACAGTTCAACAAGCTACAGACTTAGGAAACCCGCGTCTACAAGCTGACGCCCTGGGAAGTCTTGGCAATGTCTATCAAGAAAACCAACAGTGGGCACAAGCAGAAAAATTGACTCAACAAGCACTTCAATTAGCGCAACAAATCAATGCAGGTGATATCGCTTATCGTTGGCAATGGCAGTTGGGACGCATAACGAAAGCGCAGGGGAAAATTGATAGTGCGATCGCTGCATACAAAGAAGCTGTCAGCACAATCAAATCGTTGCGAACAGATTTAGCGGCAGCGAGTCCTGATGTACAATTTACCTTTAGAAATGCAGTTGAACCCATTCATCGCGAACTCGTCGGCTTGTTAGTGCAATCGAATCAAAAAGATAATTTTAAGATAGCACGAGATGTTATTGAAGGGTTGCAATTAGTTGAACTCGATAACTTCTTCCGAGAAGCTTGCTTGACTGGGAAGCCAGAACAAGTAGATCGGGTGGATGAACGAGCAGCTGTAATTTATCCCATTATTTTAGATGACCAGCTTGCTACTATCGTCAGCTTACCTAAATCTAAGCAAAATTCTCAAACTAAAGACACCCGTGATTTTCGCTACTACAAAACAAACATTAGCAAAAAAGAAGTTGAGGTGATGGCATCACGTTTGAGAAGTATCTTTAACCAATCAAATACCTTTAAGCTGACGGTGTCCGAACTCCAAAAAATGTATGATTTAGTCATCCGCCCAGAAGCCGCAGATCTTGCTGCCAGTAAAGTAGACACACTAGTATTTGTTTTAGATGGCGTTTTGCGGAATATACCAATGGCGGCGCTACATGATGGAAAAAACTTTTTGGTAGAAAAATACAGCATAGCCTTGACACCAGGACTGCAATTATTAGCGCCGCGATCGCTCAAACAAGAACGCTTGGGAGCCTTAGTAGCGGGACTTAGTGAAGCTCGTCCCCCAGATTTCTTAGCACTACCCAATGTCGAGAAAGAAGTGCAAAATATTAAATCTGAGCTTCCCAGCCAAGTCTTATTGAACAATAAGTTTACAAATTCCGCCTTTGAAAATAAAGTGTCAGCTGTTTCCTACCCAATTGTACATTTAGCAACCCACGCTCAATTTAGTTCTCAAGCAGACGAAACCTTTATTCTCACTTGGAATGGCAAAATCAAAGTCAACGACCTTAGTAGCCTTCTTAAAACCGTCCAATTGTCGCGAAACAAACCACTCGAACTGCTCATTCTCAGTGCTTGCCAAACGGCGACGGGTGATGATAAATCCGCATTAGGATTAGCAGGTGTAGCAGTGCGTTCCGGTGCCAGCAGTACCGTAGCAACTTTGTGGCAAATCAACGATGAAGTTTCAGCAAGCTTAATGGGCCTGTTTTACGAACAATTGGTACAAGCGCGTAAAACAGGCATATCGAAAGCAGAAGCTCTCCGTCAAGCCCAACTTGCCATTTTAAGGCAGCCGAAATATCAATCACCATACTACTGGGGAGCGTTTGTGTTGCTGGGGAATTGGATTTAATTGTCCGCTCAATTAACCTTAATTCCATAAGAACCCTACCCCGCCTTCCTCGGCGCTTTCTCTCCCGTCCCCGCTTGCGGGGCTAGAAAAAGTTTGGTAGCAAATGCAGGTGCGTAGGCGCGTCAGCGACTTGTCGTCAGACATCGCTACACTGTTTTACTTGTTCGCTTTTGACATGAGATGAGGTAAACAGGCGATCGCGTAATTACAGCAATTTTCACCTAAATAAACCACACCATTGGTAAGGGCGTTAGCGAGTCTTCGAGCGTCACAGCCGTTCGCCCCTACGACTGTGGTCTAATTACCTGAAAATTGCTCCTGCACGTTTGGCAAATGCTTCGGATGTCACTTTAGCCAAACCTTTTTCAGCAAGCAGCTGATTGGCAACTTCGAGAATGGCTTTTCGGAGCAGGCGGAGTGATTTGTATCAAGATTTTCGGCAAATGGTATAAGCAATTACAATTAGGCGAAGAGTACTTTCTTGGAGTCTAGAAGGAAATAAGTAATGAGATACAAATTGTTTGGTTCAAGTGGACTTCGTGTTTCCGAACTTTGTCTTGGTACGATGACTTTTGGTGAAAGTGGGGGCGTTGGCGCAAGCAAGGAAGAAAGCTTGCAAATTTTTGAAAGATTCGCACAAGCTGGCGGTAACTTCATCGATACTGCAAATATGTACACTAATGGCATGAGCGAAAAGTTTTTGGGAGAGTTTCTCAAGGGACGAAGAGACGAATTTGTAGTCGCTACCAAATACTCAGGCTCTTTACGCAAAGGTGATCTTAACGCTGGTGGCAATCATCGCAAAAGCCTTGTCCAGTCAGTCAACCGCAGCCTACAGCAGCTAGACACGGATTACATTGATCTATTGTGGGTTCATATGTGGGATGGCTCAACGCCTGTTGAGGAAATTATGCGCAGCCTGAACTCTCTGGTGCAAACTGGAAAAGTTCTTCATATTGCTGTATCAGATTGGCCAGCCTGGTTAGTGGCACAAGCGCAAACAATTGCGAAATTGCATGGATGGGCACTCTTTGAAGCGTTGCAGATTGAGTACAGTCTTGTTCAAAGAACTCCTGAGCGCGATCTATTACCTATGGCGCGAGCGTTTCAACTGAGTGTTACGCCTTGGTCTACACTAGGTGGGGGTCTTCTGAGTGGTAAATACTCAACCGAAGAAGATTTGAAGAAACTCGCAGAACGCCGATCTGAAATGTTTTTCGAGCTATCTCCAGAGAAAATGTTTGCAATTGTCCAAGAAGTAGCCGAAATCGCTAACGAAGTTAGACGCACTTCATCCCAAGTCGCACTGAATTGGGTACGTCAACAAGGTTGTATTCCAATACTCGGAGTGAGCAAAGTAAGCCAGCTTGAAGACAATCTGGCAGCACTCGAATGGCTCCTATCAGAGGAGCATCTCAGCAGGCTGAATGCGATCAGCAGCATTTCACTTGGGTTTCCGCATGATTTCCTTAAGTCCAAACCAGTGAGGAACTTTTTCTATGGTGGCACACACGATCTCGTAGATTGGGAACCATACATTCCTTCTATTCACATCAATAATCAAAATATCAACGAGCAGTAGATGGGGTGCAAGTAGCTAGCTCCTCTTAGATCCCCGACTTCTTGAAGAAGTCGGGGATCTCGTTTTTCACAAGTAGAGAGCGATGCCTGCGGCGAGCTACGCTAACGCCCATCTACAAACAGCAATTGAGCCATCTGCTTATCTACTGACAATAATGATTACCTTTGTTAACGAGACACCCTCTGTATAGAGCGATCGCCCAAAATTTTTGCATAAGTCCCGATGTCTGAGGGATAGATAGTATTAAGCGCTTCGGTTATTTAATGAGATTATAAAGTTTGAGCGCTGTTTTACTTTCTGGTAGGGGAGTATTCATAACGTGTCCAAACAAATGCCAAAATTCCAACTCAAAAATGATATAAGATTGTTGTCGTGGTCTGTCTCAGTCGCAGTAGCGATCGGTCTGCTCATAAACATTCCCGGATCAGTCATAGGGCAATCCCAGCCACCACAGTCAGCACAACAAAAAGCTGCTTTGGAAGAAGCTGAGCACCTAAATCAACAAGTTATTCAGTTGTATAAGCAAGGCAATTATAATGCCGCCATTCCCTTGGCAGAACGCTCAGTCGCAATTCGCGAAAAGGTACTGGGGAAAGAACATCCTGATATTGCCACTAGCCTCAACAATTTGGCTGAACTGTACCGAAAACATGGGAACTATCAAAAAGCTGAACCCTTGTTTCAACGCTCACTCGCTATTCTTGAAAAAGTACTGGGGAAAGAACATCCTGATGTTGCCACTAGCCTCAACAATTTGGCATTACTGTATGATGCACAGGGGAACTATCAAAAAGCCGAATTTTTTTATCAACGCTCACTCGTAATTTACGAAAAGATACTGGGAAAAGAACATCCTGATGTTGCCAATAGCCTCAACAATTTGGCTTACCTGTACTTCATACAAGGGAACTATCAAAAAGCTGAACCTTTGTATCAACGCTCACTCGCTATTTACGAAAAGGTACTGGGGGAAGAAGATGCTGATGTTGCCACCAGCCTCAATAATTTGGCTACACTATACTTCACACAGGGAAACTATCAAAAAGCCGAGCCTTTGTATCAACGCTCACTCGCTATTTACGAAAAAGCATTGGGCAAAGAACATCCTTATATTGCCAATATCCTCAACAATTTGGGTGGACTGTACGATACACAGGGGAACTATCAAAAAGCCGAGCCTTTGTATCAACGTTCACTCGCTATTTACGAAAAGGTACTGGGAAAAGAACATCCTGATGTTGCCTCTATCCTCAACAATTTAGCTGGACTGTATGATGCACAGAGAAACTATCAAAAAGCCGAACTTTTATATCAACGCTCACTCGCTATTTACGAGAAGGTACTGGGCACAGAACATCCTAATGTTGCCACTAGTCTCAACAATTTGGCATTACTGTATGATGCACAGGGGAACTATCAAAAAGCCGAACCTTTATATCAACGGTCACTGGCGATTCGCGAAAAAGCACTGAGTAAAGAACATCCTTTAGTTGCCACTAGCCTCAACAATTTAGCTTCCTTGTACGAGGCACAGGGTGACATCGCCCGTGCTACTGATTTCTTTAGTCGTGGGCTAGCAGTTGAAGACCACAATTTGGCACTGATCTTTACTGTTGGTTCTGAGCAAAGAAAACAGGACTACGCTAGAACCTTTACGGGGACAACTGATGAAATCATTTCTCTGTCTCAAGAGAAAGCTGTTAACAACCCTGTAGTAGCAAAATTGGCACTGACTACGGTGTTGCGCCGTAAGGGGTTAGTACTAGATGCGGTTACAGATAGTATACAAACATTACGCTCTCAATTAGCTTTAAAGCCAGAAACACAAAAATTATTTGATGAATGGTTGAACGTCCAACAGCAGCAATCAGCACTGGTGTACAAAGGACAGGGAAAACAAAGCGCAACTGACTATCAAGCGAATTATAAGCAGTTAGAAACAGAAAAAGAACGCTTGGAAGAAGCTATCAGTGTTAGCAGTGCCGAATTTCGGAATGCGACACAGCCAGTGGAGTTACAAGCAATTCAAGGGATGATACCTCTTGACGCAGCTTTAGTCGAAATCGTGCAGTATAAACCTTTCAATCCTAAAGCTAAACAAACTACCGATAGGTTTGGTAAACCGCGTTATGCTGCTGCTGTACTGCGCTCCTCTGGTGAACCAAAGTGGGTAGATTTAGGAGATGCTGCAACTATTGACAAATCCATCGCCTCTTTACGAAAAGCTTTGATACAAGTAGGCTCGCGCTCTCCAATTGAGGTTAAGCCTATCGATGGTTCTCATCAAACCTCACTTCCACAACTTCAACAACTCGCCCGCACTGTAGATAAACTCGTCATGGCACCGATACGTCCATTGCTGGGAGATGCACGTCATCTGCTGCTGTCGCCAGATGGGCAGTTAACGCTGATTCCTTTTGAGGCACTGGTTGATGAAAAAGGACAATACCTAATTAAGCGTTATGCATTTTCTTATCTTACCAGTGGACGAGATTTACAAAGATTGCAATCTGTTGCCAAAAGCCGTTCTGCACCAGTTGTGTTTGCAAATATTGACTATAACCAACAGATGATAGCTACTGCAAAATCGTCAAATACAGTACGAGGTGTTCCAAATCGACGCTCTAATGACTTAGCTTCGGTGAGTTTTCCACAACTAACCAATACTAAAGAAGAGGCGGAAAAAGTCAAAGCTATTTTTCCTGACGCTACACTCAAGCTAGGTCAAGACGCTACCGAAACTGCTATTAAACAGCTTACTGCTCCTAGTATCTTACATCTGGCAACCCACGGTTTCTTTCTTCCTGATACTGAAGTTAAACTCGTGAATGATGAATTCGGCAGACAGCCAAAAGTATTAAACCTGGAAAATCCCTTGTTGCGTTCAGGATTAGCATTGGCTGGTGCTAACAATCGCACTCAAGCTTCGGCAGATGCAAATGATGGTATACTTACGGCATTAGAAGTAGCCGGACTGGATTTGCGGGGGACTCAATTAGTCGTGCTGTCTGCATGTGAAACAGGTTTGGGTGATGTCAAGGTGGGGGATGGGTTGTATGGGTTACGTCGTGCCTTAGTGATTGCAGGTTCCCAAAGTCAGGTTTTAAGTCTGTGGAAGGTAAGCGATGACGGCACTAAGGAACTTATGGTGAAATATTACCAAGGATTGAAAGCTGGTAAGGGTAGACATGAGGCATTGCAAGATGCACAACTTGAGATGTTATCCAACCCCAAGTATCAGCATCCTTACTATTGGGCAAGTTTTGTTGCTTCCGGTGATTGGACTCCACTCCACAAATAGCTCTGTTGCACCTTGAATTGTAATCACATAGTGCGTGTTTGGTGCCAAATTCAAGAGTGTGTCTGGACGCAAAACGTTTCCATCAGATACAGCCGTTATTTTCTTGTTCATAATTTACGCTACTATTCTTTGTTTTTCGTGATTACAGTAATTTTCGGGTAATTAGACGACAGTCGTAGGGGCGCAAGGCATTGCGCCCCTACGAAAGATTGTGGTTCAATGTTCATTTACTCTCGAAAAGCTAGTACTCTATGTTACTAATTTTGAGGGGTGCGTAGTGAGCGATTCATCGCTCAATTTTAAGCACTAAAGTGCTTACTACGAACTTTTATAACCCATTAGAATTAATGAAACTTATTCCAGAGACATCTAAGTACTGTGCATTTGCCCATTTTGTTAGGAATGAGAAGCTACACTTGATATAATAAATACATGTTTTCACTCTTTTTAAGATTTATTTAAATTGATACATTTAGGGAGAACTTATGCGAGTAGTACAAATAGAATTACCAGAAACAGTATTTTCGTCACTCCGTAAAAATCCTGAAGAATTTATTCAAGAAATGCGAATAGCGGCTGCAGTTAAATGGTATGAATTAGGTGAAATATCACAAGCTAAAGCAGCAGAAATTGCTGGTTTAAGTCGCGCCGAATTTATTAATGCCTTATCACGCTACCAAGTAGATTTTATGCAATATACTCCCGAAGAGCTAGCCGAGGAACTGGCAAATGTCGATTAATCGGGTAATTGTTAACTCTTCACCCTTAATTGTTCTTTTAAAAAGTCAAAAAACGCAGTTAATTCCACAATTATTCGCAGAAATTTTAGTTCCATCAGGTGTTTTTGAAGAAATTACCACGAAGGATGATGTTGCATCAACACAATTACTGAATACTTCTTGGATACAACGAGTAGAAGTTAACACTATTGCACCTGTTGTAGCAGCTTGGGATTTGGGAAAGGGAGAGTCACAAGTATTGAGTTTTGCACTTAAAAATACAGACTTTGCCGCTATTATTGACGATAGAGCAGCACGACGTTGTGCTCAAGCTTTAAGTATTAATACTATTGGAACAGGAGGTTTGCTGATATTAGCAAAAAGACGTGGACTCATCCCAAGCATATCTCCTGGAATCCAAGCCTTGCGTGATGCTGGTTTATGGTTATCTGACACTTTGGTCAATTTGCTGAAACAACAAGTAGGGGAATAGGCTAATTCCGTAGACACTGAACTCCACCCGAAGCGTCTTGACTGTAGCTACTGTAAAATCGTCAAATACAGTACGAGGTGTTCCAGATCTAATAACCTAGTTAGGAACTGGCAAATGTCGATAGACTGCGCTGCTATTATTGACGATAGGGCAGCACGACGTTGTACTCAAGCTTGAAGTCGGCGATCGCCACACTGCTAACTTTACCATCTTCAAAGCAGAGAGCGAATATTTGTATCCACATTATGTAATTGTCTTGATAATGTACTATAATTTTAGTACATGCTAACTCCTAATC
>JAQYWO010000501.1 GCA_029379215.1 Rhizonema sp. PD37 | reverse complement strand
GACTTATACGTGCTATATACCCCGGTATATTTTTTTTAGGAGGCTTTCTACTCACTTAGAGAGTTTTTATTAATACATCTTTCGTCGGCTTTTCCTTGTATAACCTTTATTTTTTCAGTATATGGACATATTCCATTTTAAATATAATTTACTATTCGTAATTCAAAGCTTATATTTATATTTATTATTTCAATTTTTTTATGAGCAATTATTTCTTATAGATGCGCTCAAATTTATCTACGTTTGGAAGTAATATAACACATTTCTTTGCCAAAGATGTTTGATATGTTATTAAGATAACTCAGGGGAGGATGTTTAATAGACACAAAAGTGAAAAATAATTATGCGTTCGTCAAAAACGAAGGTAGGGGCGTTAGCGTAGCGTTAGCGAGTCTTCGAGCGTCACATCTGTTCACCCCTACATTATATCTCTTGATGTCTAATCAATCGTCTGGCGATGCCAAAGAGCCACGGCTGCCATCCGTATCGCCATGAATAATAAAACCAGACTACGACTGTGGAACCCACACAGAAACGGAACCACCACTACAGCTAAAATCAGCCCAGCCCTCATCATTCGTTGTGATGGGTTCGCTGATATGTTCAGTGATGTCAATGTAAGTGCTGTTGGCTTGACCAACTTCCATCCACTTAGTCCCCTCTTCCCCATTACTTATAACAACTGCCATACCGCCTGGATGTTCTTCATCTCCTATGCGTGTCCAGCCAATTGTATTAGGGTGATCGAAGTAATCATATTGGTCACCATAGGCATAGGTTTGACGAGCGTGCAGAAATTTATCAATTAACCATTGATGACTATCAAGCCAAATCTCATGCTCATTGCCATCTGTGCCCGAATCCTTGTAGTTCGCACCATAGTAATCTGCATAGAAGATACAGGGATAACCATCACGTCGGAGCAGGATCAGCGCATAAGCCAACGGTTTAAACCAGCCTTCCACGACAGATTCCAACGCCTGTAAGGGTTGAGAATCATGGTTGTCAACTAAAGTGACAGCTAAAGTAGGTTGGTCTTTCACCAAGGTATTATCAAATATCTGCCGCATATCATAGTCATTGCCTTGTGTACTGGCAACGCTAAAGTTATAGTGCAATGGCGCATCGAACAACATCACATCGCCACCTGTGAGGTCAAGGAAATTGTGTAGCGCTTGAACTTCATAAGACCAATACTCACCCACGGCAAACAGATCGCGACCTGCTTTTTGGCGACAGTGTTTCAGCCATGTAGGGAAAAAACCAGCCCTTACGTGTTTAACGGCATCAAAACGAAAGCCATCTATCTTAGTGGTTTCTACAAACCACTCACCCCAGAGATTCAACTCGTCGCGAACCTCTTCACTCTCCATATCCAGATCGCATCCCATGAGATAGTCGAAAGCGCCTTTCTCTAGGTCAACGTTGTCGTCAAAATGTTTATCTTTGAATAGATAAACTGCGTTCTCACTTTCGTTGTATACGTTGTAATCAACTGCGTCGAAGTGCCACCAATGCCATTCCATGTCGGAGTATTTGCCTTTGCGACCTGGGAAGGTGAAGTGAGTCCACACTTTAATCTTTTGCATTTCTCCGATCGCGTGGTTGCGATCGTCTGGACTATAAGGCGTTGCTTCCACCTCTTCGGCTTCGTCTGCACCTAACTTGTGGTTAAGGACAACGTCAGCATAAACTTGCATGCCAGCAGCTTTTGCCGCCTCGACAGCAGCGATATACTCGTCTTTTGTGCCATACTTTGTCCGCACCGAGCCTTTCTGGTCAAACTCACCCAGATCATACATATCGTAGACCCCGTAGCCGACATCGTAGCCACCTGCTGTTCCCTTGTAAGCTGGCGGTAACCAGACAGATGTAATACCCGCATTAGCTAAATCTTTAGCTCTTGCTTTCAACTCATTCCAAAGATTTCCATCAGGAGGGATATACCAATGGAAGTACTGCATCATCACACCATTTACATGAGCCATGTCTATCCCTCTAGTAAAATTTAAGATTATTTTTGGTTGTATACGTCAACACTATAACTGAAGTTTTCTTTTAGATTTCTCTATCAACAGATAGATCCCAATATTGCTCACCTTTCTTGATAAATAAGAGAAATATTTTCAAAAAATTCAACTAATACTAATAGGTAATACGCACCTATGACTTCCATGATCACCTAACTTTTATTGCATGTATAATAGAGTATTTGAACGGGTGAGCATACTTAGAAAATTTGTACTTTTTTTTACGCAGAAATTTAAATTTACTACGCGTTACTAGTGCGTATTTCAAACTTGCTATATCTTAATATAAGACTGCCTAAAAAGATAAATCATGCCAATAATTCGTATCCTTCATGTAGCCGGGTCTCCATCCAGTGATTTTTACTGTGAATTATCACGCAATTACGCTCTAAGCACCCTGATAGCTGCGGCAGATCCATCGCGCTATGAATTTCTGGTTGCATACATAACGCCTGATCGCCAGTGGCGATTTCCGTCCTCTCTCAGTCCTGAAGATATTGCTGCTGCTAAACCGCTTTCTTTATTAGAGGCACTACAGTTTATAACAGCGCAAAACATTGACCTTATGTTGCCACAAATGTTTTGTATCCCTGGAATGACTGAGTACCGCGCACTATTTGACCTGCTTAAGATCCCTTACATAGGCAATACTCCGGATCTCATGGCAATCACGGCCCACAAAGGCAAAACCAAAGCAATTGTCGCAGCAGCAGGCGTCAAAGTTCCTTTAGGAGAACTGCTCCGCAAAGGAGACGTTCCGACAATTACACCTCCAGCAGTCATCAAACCCGCAAATGCCGACAACTCTTTAGGAGTAACCTTAGTCAAAGAAGCTGCTGACTATGACGCTGCCCTGACGAAAGCATTTGAGTTTTCAGATGAGGTACTCGTAGAAACATTCATTGAAGCCGGTCGAGAAGTCAGATGCGGTGTCATTGTCAAAGATGGGGAACTCATCGGTTTACCCATGGAAGAGTATCAGATAGACCCCCACGACAGACCCATCCGCAGCTATACTGACAAATTCAAGATACCCATTGAGGGCGACGTGAATTTAACTTCTAAAAATTATGTCCCTGGTTGGGTTGTAGGTATTGATGACCCAATCACCCAAAAGGTTCACGAAGTAGTGAAGAAGTGTCATGTGGCTTTGGGCTGTCGCCATTATAGTTTATTTGACTTCCGGATCGACCCACAGGGACAACCTTGGTTTTTAGAAGCTGGGTTGTATTGTACTTTTGACAAGAACGCGGTGATTTCCTATACGGCGAATGCAGCGGGAATTCCTTTAGATGAGCTATTTTTGATGGCCGTCAATCAAGCGTTGGGCAAGTCATAAGGGAGTTACAGTACATCAAGTACCTGGAATCACCATAAGATACTACCAACTAGTCCTTACTTCATTGGTGATCGCAACTCTCAACTGATAGAACCTTGATTCTGGGCGTAATGTACCTACAAAACGCTTGGAACTGGGTGCTATTCCACTCTTATAGAAACACGGTAAAAGTTGTTTAGTTGATGTTTTTTAAAACTATAAATTATATTATATTTAAAAACGGACATTGCGATATGTATTTACC
>JAQYWO010000072.1 GCA_029379215.1 Rhizonema sp. PD37 | reverse complement strand
TTATTAAAGTTATTCTTTGAATGTGTATTCTAATTTGACCTCTTCCTAAAGAAAGGTTTTTATCTAAAAGCTAAGATTGACTAACTGTAAAAAGAATTGAAACTTGGCACCAGAAGAAAATAAGTCACAAATTGTCATGAGTTGGGATTTAGTTAAAGCTTGTACCGTGGAGATCTACCCCTGATGGTGAAATCCGGGGTACAGGCTTTTTCATCTCACCTCAAGGACATTTATTCACTTGCGCTCATGTAGTTGAGGTTACTGGCAGTTGGAAACAGGTGCTTTGTGAATAGGCAAGCGGTTGACTTGGTGTATTTAGGCGATACGGTGCAACAACTTAACCCCTCATCCGCCGCGATTCGGATGCGCAAGCTAAGAGCAGAACAAAAAGCAAAAAATCAAGTCAATAATGCTCAAGTATCTGAAGCATGAAAATGTAGCTCCTAGTTATAAAATACAAATCAAGAGCCTTAATCCTAATCTAATTGTGTGGGTGGTTGGCGAACCAAACACTCCCTTAAGAGGAACGTTAGATCCTGAAATTTTGGTTTGGTGTGAAGAATATGGCTTTGTCTTGGTGACAAATAATCGTACAAGTATGCCTGTTCACCTAGCTGCTCATATTTCCCAAAGCCATCACGTTCCAGGCATTTTTATTCTCAATCCTAAATTAAGTATGGAGCAAAATATTGATGAGTTAATTTTTATTGCTGAAGCAGCTTTTAAAAATGAGTATCAAGACAAAATTGTTCACTTGCTCCATACATACACACTTGGCTCAGAGTGAACGATTAGATTTTGGGTGATAGTAGTAATTATCCAAGATAGAGAGATTTACCCGATATTGTCCTGACGGTAATGGGTTTATCAAACGATTACCCAAGAGATATAAAACTACGTTTTACGATTCTCTATCAGATGTAGTCTCGTTAAGAATCTGCTGGAATTCTTCTATAGAACCAATAGTAATTGCATTTGTAAAGAGGGTTTCTAGCAAAGACTGCTCCTCAATACCATTGATGACTTCCACAACTGCCTCAGGCGCTACTCCAAACCGCGTCTGTAGGATTTTAATCACATCCTCTCTTGCCTTTTCAAGCATTCCTTCTTCTCTTGCCAGCCGTTCAATACTAGTTACGTACCGCATTCTCTGTGCCTCCTCGGAACTTCTTACCTCTGCTTTAAAACTACGTGCTAACTCATCAGGCAAGACCATTATCCAATCGATAAAGCGAAATAACCCCAGAATATCTTCCCGGCTATATCCTCGTTCAAATAGCCTTTTTACCAAGCTTAATTTCCACTGTAACCGACTTTCTGGGTTTCGGTGCGTCGCCTTGGTTTTAAGATGCGCCATCACAACTACACTGAAGGGATTAGTACTGTGTTCTAGGGTTTCCCACTGCGCCTCATAGTCCAACAGTTTTGCTATGGGAAACTCTAAACTCACCCGACATCCCCCTAATACATACTCGTAACTTGAAGGACGCCAATTTACTTCTTCGTCCGCCAAAACCGCTAAGCTAATGACTTGCTTTTTATGGCGATCAAACAAACGGTAATTGTATGTGTACATCCGTTGGGCAAACTCTCTATCATATTGTCCTTGGACTTCGACATGAACTAATACCCAGGCTTCTTCGCCATCAAGTAACCAAACTTTCGCCACTTTATCAACCAAAAGTCGCCCAATTTCTGCATCCGGTTCTAGCTGTTGCAGTTCTTTGTCTAAAAATTCGGGACGGCGTGTCCAGTCGATGACAGCATAAGCATTAGGGAAAAAGAATTCCAAAAACTGAGGAAAGAAGCTTTCAATAATTTCTTTCCAAGGACTATCATAATTTGTACGTTGTTCGGTCATACATCAATTCTGGCATCAGCCTCCTTAAAACAAGAAGTAACGCTGCGCCATTGGTAAAATCGTTGCAGGTTCGCAAGTGAGTAACTCTCCGTCTGCCCTGACTTCATAAGTTTCCGGATCGACTTCAATCTGTGGAAGCGCATCGTTGAGCTTCATATCCCGCTTACTTAACTGGCGCGTTCCGGAAACTGCGATCGCTGTTTTTTGCAAACCAAGCTGACTCGGAATTTCTCTATCCAACCCTACTTGGGAGACAAAAGTTAACGAGGTGGCGTGACGCGCACCTGCAAAACTGCCAAACATTGGGCGCATATGCACTGGTTGTGGCGTAGGAATACTAGCATTAGCATCCCCCATCTGCGACCAAGCAATCATCCCTCCCTTAACGACGATCTCTGGCTTTACACCAAAAAATGCCGGACGCCACAAGCACAAATCTGCCAGTTTACCCTCTTCCACAGAACCTACATACTGAGAAATCCCGTGAGTAATGGCAGGATTAATCGTGTACTTTGCTACATATCTTTTAGCCCGAAAATTATCATTATCCGTCACATCCGTTGCTAATCCTTTAGTCCCACGCTGCACTTTCATTTTATGTGCAGTTTGCCAAGTGCGAATAATCACCTCACCGACTCGTCCCATCGCTTGGGAATCGGAAGAAATCATGCTAAATGCGCCCAAGTCGTGCAAAATATCCTCAGCCGCGATAGTTTCCCGACGAATACGCGACTCAGCAAAAGCGACATCCTCTGCTATTCCCGGATCGAGGTGATGGCAAACCATCAGCATATCCAGATGTTCATCTAAGGTATTGAGGGTGTAAGGACGTGTGGGGTTAGTGGAAGATGGTAATACACAAGGCGTACCGCAAACTTTAATGATGTCCGGTGCGTGACCTCCGCCTGCGCCTTCAGTATGGTATGTATGGATGACACGATTTTTGAAAGCGGCTATGGTATCTTCCACGAATCCGGCTTCATTCAAAGTATCGGTATGAATAGCTACTTGTACATCATATTCATCAGCTACACTCAGACAGGTATCAATTGCTGCTGGCGTAGTCCCCCAGTCTTCGTGCAGTTTTAAGCCAATCGCACCCGCTTCCACTTGTTCTACAAGTCCTTTCGGTTGACCACTATTCCCTTTTCCCAAAAATCCCAAGTTCATTGGGAAAGCATCAGCGGCTTGTAGCATTCGGTAAATATTCCAAGGTCCAGGTGTGCAAGTTGTAGCATTTGTACCGGCTGCTGGACCAGTACCCCCACCAATCATTGTGGTAATACCAGATGCGATCGCCACTTCAATCTGTTGGGGACAGATAAAGTGAATGTGAGTATCGATGCCGCCTGCAGTGAGAATCATTCCTTCTCCCGCAAGAACTTCGGTACCAGGACCAATAATAATATTTACGTTATCTTGAATATAAGGATTTCCGGCTTTACCAATTTTGAAAATATTGCCGTCTTTAATACCAATATCAGCTTTAATAACACCCCACCAATCAAGAATTAAGGCGTTGGTAATGACTAGATCGACGGCACCATCAGCGTTAGAAATCGGGGACTGTCCCATGCCGTCGCGAATGACTTTACCGCCACCAAATTTTACTTCATCGCCGTATGTTGTGAGGTCTTGTTCTACTTCAATAAATAATTCTGTGTCTGCTAATCGGACGCGATCGCCTACTGTCGGACCAAAGGTTTCTGCATAGGCGTGGCGATCCATTCTGTAACTCATGTTTGACTCCTGAAGAATTTTTGAACCGCCAAGGGGAGAGAGTTTTTTTAAGGATCTAATTTTCCGTTGATTTTGGCGTTGAAGCCGTAGACTTGGCGAGTGCCGGCGAGAGGGACGAGTGTCACTTCTTTTTGGTCGCCTGGTTCAAAGCGGACTGCGGTTCCTGCAGGAATATCAAGGCGCATTCCTCGCGCTTGTTCTCTTTCAAAGTTTAAAGCTGAGTTGACTTCGTAGAAGTGAAAGTGGGAACCAATTTGTATTGGGCGATCGCCTGTGTTGGACACGCGCAACTTCACAGTAGGACGATCAGCATTTAACTCTATTTCCCCTTGCCGAACTATATATTCTCCTGGAATCATTTTGCGTCTTAGCGTGAGTTTTATCTAATCGGATTGTGTACTGTTACTAACTTCGTCCCATCCGGAAAAGTTGCTTCTACCTGCACGTCATGCACCATTTCTGGCACACCTTCCATCACATCATTCCGTGTTAACAGCGTTGTACCGTAACTCATTAACTCAGCGACTGTTTGTCCATCTCTTGCACCTTCTAAAATAGCAGCAGAAATATATGCCACCGCTTCTGGATAATTCAGTTTCAATCCTCTTTGCTTGCGCTTCTCTGCTAACAACGCAGCAGTGAAAATCAACAGTTTATCTTTCTCTTGCGGGGTGAGTTGCATGCTTTTTCTTCTTCCTCCCTTGCCCAACATGCCTTTGCGGTTCAAATTTGCCAAACTCTCGGTACGCAATGAGAACGTACCAAAAATAATTGACGCAGTAACTGCCAAACACTAATAAACCAGTTTCTCACTTCTTGCGTCTGTGAACCACGATATCGACACAATAATCCATGTTCTAGACGAGTCACGCCTGCTTCTCCTTCCCCATGCCACAGTGAAAGTGCTTTTTCGACTATGGACGAAGAAATCGGTTGCCCAACCCAAACTAGACTACCGACAATTGGTTTTCCAAATAAGCCATGGGGACTGTGAAAAACCTCTTCGCTGCCTGGTAACCATTGCCGATCAATCCACAGAGGAACGCCTTGCTGCCAAATTTCGGTGTGCGATCGCCACTCTCCAAGTAAAAATTTTTCGCCTCTAGCGCTGCGACCAAATCGGGTAATTTCCCAGCCCAACCAGCAAGACCCTGTTGCTAATTCTACCCGTAAATCTTGTCGATAAATTGCACCGTTAAAAACTATTGTTTCTTGAGGTAACCACTCCAAACAAGCATTCTCCGCAACGTGGACTTCGATGCTTTGTCTTGCTTGAGTGCCGTTACTCCGATAAATCTTACTTGCTGCTGCTGTCGTGATTAATACTTGGGCGTTGGGTTGGAGGTGAAAGTTGGACGAGAGGCGATCTCCACCCACGACTCCTCCGGCTGTATGTAAAATCACGCTATGACAAACTTCTTGCCCTTCCGGATAAAATGGGCGTTGCACTTTTAGCGGTGCTTGATTTTGATTGTAAATGAGTGCTGTTTTACCTTGATTGTGGGCGTACACCAAGTTAAGTTTGCCATGCCAGTTAGATAATGGGACTTCTGCCAAAGTTTGACTCACCGCTTTTTCTATCGTTTTTCAGCTTAACTGAATGAGCGAACTAACCGTTATGATGCAGGGTAAGCAAGATGAACGCTAGTGCAGTAAGCCAAAGACACAAAACCATGGCGATCGCACTTACCTTGATACAACTCTTGCAAACTCTCAATAAGCTGCTGCTGAGCCACTCCTTCACGAGGAATATGGGAAGAACTCATTGCCCGACGAATAAGTCCTGTTAAATCCAACTTTTGGCTGTTGACAAAAATAGCGATGTGAACATTATTAAAATGAGTCGTTGCGAGTAGTGGTTCCGCCGACTTTATCCGTGGCTCGCTTAAACAGTTATTGGATGCTTCGCGTATCAACCGACTATATTGAGCAGTAAACTCGTCATCTTCATCCGGGTTGTTCCAAACCAAGGCTAACCGTCCTGAGGATTTTAAAATGCGGCGGAATTCTGACAAAGTTGGTTCGGGTTTGAACCAGTGAAAGGCTTGAAAACAGGAGACTAAGTCAACCGATGCATCAGGAAGGTGAGTAGCTTCCGCCGTTCCATCGCGAAATTCCACACCTGGTGATAATTCCGCAGCTTCTCTCATCGCCGTGTTTGGTTCAATACCAATGACCCTCACTCCCCGTTCCGCTAACAACCGCGAAGAAATTCCCGTACCCGCACCAATATCTGCTGCTACAAGTTGTGAAGAGAAAGAGAAGCCTGACAAAATAAAGTCAATTGCTGCACTTGGGTAGCTTGGGCGAGACTTCACATAATCCCCCGCTCTGTCAGAAAATCGAGTTAGCGGGTTGAGTGCGTCTAGGGATGCGGGTTCGGGGTTAGTTTGAGTCACCTTGGGTCTACTCGAGAGAATGTTTTATGATGAAGACAAAAGATTTCGCTACATTACTACTTTTAGTCTTGTTTTTAAGTAAAGAATGGAAACAATAATTAACCTACGCATTGAAAGATTGCCAGAAGGCATTTACTTAGGAACATCTGATGAACTTCAAGGTTTAGTCGCCCAAGGACGAACAATTGCCGAAACCCTCAAGATTGCCCGTGATGTAGCACGCAAGCTCTTAGAAGCACAGTCTCAGGATCACCTCTCTTCTTTTCTCCTTTCTTGGCTTCCTTGGCAACGGACACGTTGCTCAACGGGACGGACAGATTCTTCCGGAGGGAAACCCTCCTCCGAACTGTCCTCGGAAACCGAACGTAGTTCGTCCGGAGGGAAACCCTCCTTACGACTTCTCTCCGCACGCAAGTGTCCTCGTTTTGGCGGTTTATAATAATTCATTTATTTAGAAAACTACAAGATATATTTTTCTGTCTATTTAATGAAAAAGCGGGCTATTTGCCCGCTTTCATCTTAATCTTAATTCACGAAATCTTAGTAATCGAAGTCACCACCACCCATGCCAGCACCAGCGCCAGCAGCAGCGCTATCCTTAGGCTCAGGCTTGTCAACCACGATACACTCGGTGGTCAACACCATACCAGCGATAGATGCAGCATTTTGTAGAGCAGAACGAGTCACTTTGGCAGGATCAACAATACCAGCAGCCAATAAATCAACAAATTCATTGGTAGCAGCATTGTAGCCAGTGTTGAAATCCTTCTCTTTCACTCGCTCAGCAATAACAGCACCATTCTGACCAGCATTTTCAGCAATTCGCTTCAGAGGAGCAGGTAGGGCACGAGCAACGATCAACGCACCAATCAACTCTTCATTCTTAAGATTGCTAGTTGCCCATGTTTCTAACTCAGGAGCCAAGTGCGCCAGAGTTGTACCACCACCAGGAACGATACCTTCTTCTACCGCAGCCTTGGTAGCGTTGATAGCGTCTTCCAAGCGCAGCTTCTTATCCTTCATTTCGGTTTCGGTTGCAGCACCCACCTTGATGACTGCAACACCGCCGGCTAACTTAGCCAGACGTTCTTGCAGCTTCTCTTTGTCATAGGAAGATTCTGTTTCATCCATCTGACGGCGGATTTGTTCGCAACGAGCCTTAACATTAGCTTCGTTACCTTCAGCAACAATGGTAGTGTTGTCCTTAGTGATGGTGATGCGGCGGGCTTTACCCAGCATATCCAGCTTGGTACTATCCAGCTTCAAACCAGCATCTTCGGTGATCAACTGACCATCGGTGAGGACGGCAATATCTTCCAGCATTGCTTTGCGGCGATCGCCAAATCCAGGAGCCTTAACAGCAGCAACATTCAGTACACCGCGCAGGCGGTTCACAACCAAGGTTGCCAAAGCTTCTTTCTCGATGTCCTCGGCGATAATGACCAAAGGACGACCAGCACGAGCAACTTGCTCCAATACTGGTACGAGATCTTGAACCAGAGCGATTTTTTTATCGGTCAACAGAATGAAAGGCTCATCATAGACAGCTTCCATCCGCTCGGGATCGGTGGCGAAGTAAGGAGAGATGTAGCCTTTGTCAAAGCGCATCCCTTCTGTGATTTCCAACTCGGTGGTCATGGACTTCCCTTCTTCTAAGGAAATCACACCTTCTTTACCAACCTTATCCATTGCTTGGGCAATCATCTGACCGACTTCTTCGTCGTTACCAGAGGAGATAGCGCCGACCTGAGCAATAGCTTTGGAATCTTCTACAGGACGAGCGTGTTCGGCAATCTTCTCTACCAAGAAGTTGATACCTTTGTCAATACCACGCTTTAACTCAATGGCATTAGCACCTGCGGCAACGTTCCGCAAGCCTTCTTTCACCATTGCATGAGCCAAAACAGTCGCAGTTGTGGTGCCATCACCAGCCGCATCGTTGGTTTTAGATGCCGCTTGACGAATTAAAGCAACACCTGTATTTTCAACATGGTCTTCTAATTCAATCTCTTTAGCGATGGTCACACCATCGTTAATGATTTGCGGTGCGCCAAATTTTTTCTCTAGCACCACGTTACGACCTTTAGGACCGAGGGTAACACCAACAGCCTCAGCCAAGATATCCATACCTCTTTCTAAGGCACGACGAGCGTTCTCGTTGTAGATAATGCGCTTTGCCATAGTTTTTGACGATTCTGTGAATTGGTAAGTATTAATTGCTAATTGCTAATTGCTAATCGTGAACTAGTTCACGATTGCTAAAATGTCTTTTTCCGAAAGAAGTACGTACTCGTCGGTACCCAGTTTGATATCTGTTCCAGCGTACTTGGAATAGAGAACTTTCTCTCCTACCTTCACTTCTAACGCCTGACGATTTCCGTCATCTTTGACCTTGCCTTCACCGACTGCAACGACTTCGCCTACTTGGGGCTTTTCTTTAGCTGTGTCGGGCAAATATAAACCGCCTGCGGTCTTTTCCTCAGAGGCACTCACTTTCACGAAGACGCGATCGCCTAAAGGTTTTACTGTCGAAACGCTTAGAGATACAGCTGCCATACAAAATCCTTGCCCTTTTAGCACTCTCAACTCCTGAGTGCTAATGTAACTAACAGCAGTGAGTGATGGCAACATAATCTGTTGTACGGGTTCCCGAACTTAGTCCGCATTCTACCTGAGTAATAGTACTCAGTAGATCCCGCTTTCCCTTTTTGTTTCTAACGTTACGAATAATTTTATATAGTCAAGATTGTTTGCAAAGCGGAAAAATTCTTATGGAACTGTATTTGAGGATCTGCAATATACGTAACAATACAGTGACGAGGTCTAGCCTTAAAATGCCAAAGACTACCAAACATCCAGGGAGTAGAGCCACAAGTCATGGTAGAAAAACTTGATTGACTTGCAAAAACCACAGCAACACGTTTTTATTTGTGCTTGACGGACACTTGCTATATGCAGCTCAAAACAAGCTAATCTGGAATCTTGGGAATACTTGAAAAAGAGAATCAAAGACGCTCGACTCGATTTTTAAACAAGACAACGATCTCGTTGAATCTACAGGCTCAAAGCCAACTGCTTGCGAGTTTGTTGTTATGGACCGATAATGGTAGTTTATCCGGATGGGGTCTGGTATCGCCAAGCAACCCTGGAATTAATAGAATGGATGATCCAAGAACACTTGATACGCAATAAGGTAGTACAAGAATATGCATTTTTAACTCATCATTTGCCAGAAACTTCCTTAGTTTCTTGTGAACAACTGATAAAGGCTTAAAATCCAGAGGATATGGGAAAGCAGTAAGGAAATGAAAGTGCGGGTTGGTTTTTCATCAGGAGCATCTTAAGCCAATATTTGCTTGTTAACCTAAAGGATTATTATTTCTTGAGCGTTTTTTCACCCGCACTTTTCAAAGCGATATATAATAACGCATTATAAATACTGCTGCTCTACGTATCCTTACTGGACTTTTGCCATTGATGATATGGTATGTAGTTTCAAAGAAAGTGAGCGCGGCTTTTGAAACTTCCATAAACCAAAGGCAAATTTAAGTGGGAAAAAAGTACAACATCTCAATAATCCACTATAAAGGATAACCATTCAAGACCTTGATGGACCGAAGCGCGACAAGTGCTACTGCTATGAAAGAACCCAGCATGAAAGAACACAAACGACTTCTGCTTATTGATGATGACCCTAACCTCATCTTGCTGGTGAAGGACTACTTAGAATTTCGCGGGTACGAAGTCATTACTGCCGAAAATGGTCGAGAAGCACTGGAAATTTTGGAGCAGGATATTCCAGACATGATCATTTGTGACGTGATGATGCCAGAAATGGACGGATATACTTTTGTAGAACAAGTTCGGCAAAACGAACGTACAGGCTGGATTCCCGTTCTCTTCCTTTCTGCTAAGGGACAAAGTGCAGACCGAGTTAAGGGTTTGAACAAAGGTGC
Source organism: Rhizonema sp. PD37 (assembly GCA_029379215.1). GTDB lineage: Bacteria > Cyanobacteriota > Cyanobacteriia > Cyanobacteriales > Nostocaceae > Rhizonema. Next base: position 21,442 of record JAQYWO010000072.1, on the reverse strand, counting down.
TGATGTCTATATGGTGAAGCCCTTTGAACCAGAGGAATTGGTAGCGCAAGTAGAATCTTCTCTCAAGCAAACCATTCGCTGGAAAGAACACCAATCAAAAGGAGGGGAAAACGGTTCTCGAATTCAGGTTCCCTTTGATGTGCAGTTAACCCCAACAGAACTGAAAGTCGTGCAGTTTGTGGCTAGGGGCTTAGCTAACAGGGAAATTGCTGAAGAATTAAATGTTAGTCAGCGCACGGTTGAAAGCCATGTGTCTAACATGTTGGGCAAAACTAATCTCCACAACCGCACCGAACTGGCGCGGTGGGCGATTGAAAATCAAATGGCATAAATACAGTCCTGAGGAGCCAGTGCTGTAGACGGGTTTCCCGTCGCACTCCTAAGAGCGCGTGCCAAGTTGTCGAAAGTTTTTAATCCAAAACTTTCGACTCCTCAGTACTCAGACTTCTTGTAACTCGCTCAGGACTTCAAGACTTCAAGACTTCAAGACTGTATTTACCATCCATCTTCTTCACTGGTAGAGAAGTGCCAAATTTCCAAATTCAGTTCATCTAGGTAGATTAAGGCGCTTTCAATATTAAAGGCTGTTCCTCGTAGTTCCAACTCAAAGCAACCACCAGAAGGCAAGTTGGCACTAAGTCTTGCAGCAGTAATATTGACTGTAACTTCATAGTGAGAAACTAGTCGTGAAATGACTGGTTCGCCATGCAAATTCTTAGGAATGCAAACTCGGATGCGAGTTTGTGTATGTCGATTATCTCCCTCGGTGGTAGATTTAACCTGTTTACTTGGAATTGTCATAAATTTTAAAGTACGGTGTACTTATCAAAATGCCGTACTTATTTAAAAAATTAACATGGTAGATGGCGTTTTGCAATTGATAGGACCCAGCCCTAGACTTGCTTTTATCTAAGTTCTACAAACTCACGTCTGAGAAATCTTGATCGCAGTAGGCACATTATTTGCGTCCCCTAGCTTTTAGCTATGGGCTTGCTACTCAACCTTGAGAACCCTGACGCGTGCATCCATTGTTTTTAAAGGGAGATGAGTTCTTTTCACAAAAGTACCGTCACTCTGGGCTATTTTTTCTCAGGAGTGGTTGGTCGTTGTGCAGGGCGAATTGATACCGGGATTGTTTGGCTACCACGCTCTCACTGTGAATGATAGAGATTCACCGATGCGGCTATTAGCAGTTGTGCAATAAGTTCTGCTGTGGTAACTGGCTGTCCCGATTTGGCTTTCATACTCCCTGCTGTAAACCAGAGTACATGCTGCTGGGGTATTGGGAAGAACACTCCAGATCAAAACTCCTTCAGTTTCAGGGACTATAAAGCCGAGATTAGGCTTTAAGTTTATTTGTTGAGCAGTTTTGGGAGTCAGCGTCACCATTTGAATTCCTAAGTAGGGACGTTGTGTTGGTTGAGAAGGTACTGGTTTAGCAGTTGTTTGAGGAGTCGGAGATGTTAATCGCGGGCTAGGACTTTCCGCGATCGCTATCGTCGTCACTGCGCCTAACCCGAATGTCACGAAAAAAGCTGTAGGTAAGATCGAGACAAGCTTCATAATATTGCTTGACCTTAAAAAAATTTCAGGTGTCAATCTAAATCTTGGCTCTCCATTAAAAAAGCAAGGGGAGCGGTTTCACTTTTAGCAGCATCAAATTTATCTCAAGTTGCAACTGCTAACCTTGAAAAAGAAATCAGTTTTTAGATGTGAGAGATGCAATTGTGACTGCGTCTTGAAGAGAACCCTTTTCTTATGTACAGATTTCTTATGTACAGAACTCATGTGTTTACGTTATGAAATTCTGAGTTATGACTCAACACCGAGATCCGAGATCAAAACTCAGCATTCTGAGGTGTGCGTGGAAAGGGAATCACATCGCGGATATTTCCCATCCCTGTCATAAACTGTACAAGTCGTTCAAAACCCAGTCCAAAACCTGCATGAGGAACAGTACCGTAACGACGCAAATCGAGGTACCACCACAAATCTTCTGTCTTCAGCCCTTGAGCTATAATGCGGCGTTCGAGTACTTCAAGACGTTCTTCACGCTGGGAACCACCAATAATTTCACCAATCTTGGGCGCGAGAATATCCATTGCGCGGACAGTGTTTTCATCCTCGTTTAAGCGCATGTAAAACGCTTTGATTTGGGCTGGATAATCAGTGACGATCGCAGGCTTGTGGAAAAGTTGTTCGCAAAGATAGCGTTCGTGTTCTGACTGCAAGTCTAAACCCCAACTCACTGGATATTCAAACTTGACATCGGCTTTTTCCAATAGGGCGATCGCCTTGGTGTAAGTTATGCGCTCGAATTGATTATTGATAATGTTCTCGGCTGTAGCCAGTACGGTATTATCAATCCGCTGATTGAAAAATTCCAGATCTTCCGAGCAAGTTTCCATCACATATTGGAAAATGTGCTTGAGAAACGCTTCTGCTAAATCCATATTTCCTTGAAGATTGCAGAACGCCATTTCTGGTTCTACCATCCAAAATTCTGCTAAGTGGCGGGAGGTGTTAGAGTTTTCCGCACGAAAGGTAGGACCAAAAGTGTAGACCTGGGCAAAAGCCATCGCCATGACTTCTGCTTCTAACTGCCCACTTACTGTCAAATATGTCGGTCTACCAAAAAAGTCTTTGCTATAATCTACAGCCTGGGTTTCCGTGTGCGGAACATCTTTGAGATTTAAACTGGTCACACTGAACAGTTCTCCTGCACCCTCACAGTCGCTGGCGGTGATAATGGGAGTCTGCACCCACAAAAAGCCTCTTTCTTGGAAGAATTGGTGGATTGCGTTTGCACAGGCGTTTCTGACGCGAAAAACGGCACCAAAGGAATTGGTACGCGATCGCAAATGTCCAATCGTTCGCAAAAACTCAAAGGAATGGCGTTTCTTTTGTAGGGGGTAAGTTTCCGGATCGGCTTCTCCGCAAACTTTCACCTTTTCTGCTTTCAACTCAACTCGTTGTCCTTTACCAACAGATGCCACCAACACTCCAGCCACTTCAACAGAAGCACCTGTATTGAGTTTTTTCAAGATCTTGTCGTATTCTGGCAAATCCTGATCGAGGATAACCTGCAAATTAGCCAAGGATGAGCCGTCGTTAACTTCAATAAAAGTAAAATCTTTTAACTCCCGTTTCGTGCGAACCCAGCCTTGAACTATCAGCGACTCATCAGGTTGACCACTCCGCAATATTTCTGCAATCCGTCGATTTACCATACTATCCAGCATTAGACTTTAATATCCAGCCTATGATAACGCCCAATCCGCCAAAACGGACGGCTTGCCAGAAAGGTTCCTTAAGGCTTCCCCAAGAGAATAACTGACTTTCTAGGTTCAGTTCTAGCACTTCTAACTGCTGTTTAATTTGCCTGAGTTCGGTATTAATTTCTGGAGTCTGGTATTTCTTCTGCTGATTCAGTTGTTTGCGGCGCTGTTGTAATTCTGCTTGAGATGACTTGTCACGTTGTACTTGAGTGTAGCGTTCTTTCAATGTGACAAGCGATCGCTCTACAACCAAAAATTCTTGCTCAAAATCTCTGTCAAGATTTTCCTCTGGTTCTTTTGATGAATTGCTCGGATTTTGCGGCGGCTTCATTTTTAAGTAGTACAGTAAGATTAAAGGCTTTTAGCACTCCCCAAAGGCGCTATAGCTATGTCAACGTTATTTTTCCCTCTAGTTATGTCTCAATCAACTCAAGTGCCTAAAAAAAGTCAGATGAGTGAATTTAGTACTCTAGAATTAGCCCAAGCTCTCATAGAGAGGTTGAGCATCTCTCCCAACGATTGGCATCGCCTCAAGTCTAACCGCAAAGTTCGCGCTAGCGAGCAAACCGCAGCGGCGCTTGTGTTTCTTCTCAAAGATGAACCGCTTGAAGCTTTACAAAGACTTCAACAAGCAACTGGTTGGTTAGATCGTTCTCTTTCTGCACCACCCTGCCCGACTCATGGACAAAAGGGGGAATAGGAATTGTGAGTTGTCAAAAACTCCTCCTATCACCCCCCTAATTAGCGTCTTAAAGCTAATCTAGGTCGATTCTCTAATTGTTTACATAGCCTTAATTCTGTACCTCTTCTATTCCACTCAACCCGATCAAAGATTTGGTGGAGGATACATAAACCACGACCACTTTCTGCTTCATCCGGCGGTAAATATTCTGTTGGATCAGGATCTCCTTCTGAAGTTGAGCGATTAAAACCGCCACCTTGGTCGGATATTATCCACCAATATTGAGTATCTATTAAAGAGAAACGAACTATGACTCTTTTACCTGGATCGAGATTATTACCGTGTTTAGCTGCGTTAACTAAGGCTTCTTGAAGTCCTAGCCGCAGTTCGGCTTGCAATTTCAGTGGAATCTCTGCCAATAGTAAGTCTAAGATTGGACAGAGATATAGAGTTGAGGCAAAAGTAATTGTGCCCCAATTACGTGTAACTGGACGGAGGGAAATAGTTATCACAAGAGAAACCCCATAGCTCCCGCACGTTAGCTAGGCATCAGTTTGCTGTAACAGGCACCCTGCGAAGAATTGAGGTGGTCGTGTTGCCTTCAAACTTGCGTCTTCAGATGTAAGCATTCTTCTATTGTGCCGTCATTGATCAACCAGAAAGTATTAGCAGTAGACTTTTTTAGCTACTGCTGAATCCTCACAAGTCATGCTTGGGCACCATTGTTCCAAATCGTAGAGCTAATTGCTTACTTTAAGAACTAAATTTTCAAAATGTTAAGGAGCATCGACTTTAACTTTATAATATCGAATTGCTTCCATATAACTTAAATTCAACGAAGCTACTATAGCAATTAGTAACTAAGAAGATGCTTTCAATTTAAAAGAGTATTTTCATACTCTTTCTTGTACTAATTTGCTAATTGAGAAACTCAATAAATATATTTGAGCAACCCATGCAACTTCAATTGTTTACTTAATAGGGAACTATACTTTTATCTTAAATCAATTTTAGCATTTTTACTATGTGTTCGACTAGAAATTTTTGGGTAGAGTTTTTATAAACGACTGATACTCGCTGTGTTGAGTTCGTAGTCAGGACGAGAGCGAAAAGCAATTGACTTGTATAATTATGTTGGGGAAGAACTCTCAAAACGAGTCTCAATGAGCGCGATGTACTCTCGTTTCGGTGTTCATAGACGACGTTCTAGAAAAGCTGCGGCTTCAACATGAGCTGTTTGAGGGAAAAAATCAGCAGGCTGTACCCGTGTGATACTATATACTCCGTTTTCACAAAGTAATTTTAAGTCACGGGCAAGGGTGGCAACTTTACAACTCACGTAAACTATTCTCTGTGGAAGCGATCGCAATAAAGTTTCGATGACGACCTGATCGCAACCCTTACGAGGTGGATCTAACAAAACAATATCCGGCACTATTTCCATCTGAGGTAGTAACTTTTCCACCGCCCCAGTCAGAAAATTTACATTATTAATCTGATTATTTTGGGCATTTAAAATCGCCAGTTCCACTGCTTCTGCTTGCAGTTCTATACCTGTGGCTTGCCCGACTTGTTTCGCCAGTGGTAAAGTTAACGTCCCAATTCCACAGTAAGTATCAAGGAGTACTTCACTCCCCTGTAAATTCAGTTCTGACTGAATGACTTCTAATAATGCCTCTGCTGTCTCTGTATAAACTTGGAAAAATGTATCTGATCCCACTTTAAATTCCAGTCCGGCAAATTTTTCTCGCAGGTAGGGAAATCCAGCAATGCAACGTGTTTGGGAACCAAAAATAGTATTGGTACGCTCCTGATTGCGGTTTAAAGACACTCCTACCAAGTGGGGGTAGCGATTTAACCACTCTTGTGCTTGATCTTGAATCTGAGGTAAATTCCAGTCCTTTACAACCAACGTCAGCAACATTTCCCCAGTACGGCGACCAATGCGTAAGCTAAGATGGCGCACAACACCTGTGTGACGCTGTTCGTTGTAAATTTGCCAACCTCGCTTTTGGATATCTTGCTTGACTTCTGAAAGGAGTGGATTTAATCGTTGGTCTTGCACTGGACATTGATTTAAGTTAATTAGTTGGTGGCTGCCTTTTTGGTAGTAACCGGCTTGAACCTGAAGAGTGCGAGATCTGCCTAGAGGATAAGTGGCTTTGTTCCGATAGCCCAAAGGTGAGAAAGCTGCTAATACTGGATCTACCGGTGGTGCAACAAAACCACCAATGCGTTCCAAAGCTTGAATAACTTGATTGCGCTTAGCTTCTAGCTGGTACTCATAATCAATATGTTGCCACTGGCAACCACCACACTTGTCAGCCACAATACAACTAGGTTGAATGCGATGGGGAGAGGGTTGTAACAATTGTTGTTGTTTGCCTTGGGCGTATTTAGGTTTGACATGTACCAGACGAACAAGAACGCGATCGCCTGGTACAGTATCAGGGACAAAAACTACCAAGTCATCCGAGCGTCCTACGCCATCTCCAGTGTCACTCAAGTCTGTAACTGTGACTTCAGTCAAGTCACCCTGTTGCCATGTTTTTATCGTCATTTGTCATGCATCACGTAGAGAGTAGACAGTCGGCACGTAGTGAGTCCAGTCAGAACCTTACAGGTTTGTGGTTAATAATCAACAACTGACAACTAACACCAGAAACCTTTTAACCACTAACGACGAACATCTCTCCTATACCTCTTCACTTGTGTACTCAAGACTCGTTAAACTAGCAATTAATAATTTATATTTTTGCGACAATCATGACTGTAGTAAGTCAAGTCATTCTCCAAGCCGACGACCAACTGCGTTATCCCAGCAGTGGCGAACTCAAGAATATCAAAGATTTTTTGCAAACCGGCACACAAAGGATACGAATTGCCTCGACCCTAGCTGAAAATGAAAAAAAGTTAGTTCAGGAAGCCACTAAACAGCTTTGGCAGAAGCGTCCCGACTTTATCGCGCCAGGAGGTAATGCTTACGGTGAACGTCAGCGTGCTTTATGCGTCCGCGACTACGGTTGGTACCTGCGCCTAATTACCTATGGTGTGCTTGCCGGAGACAAAGATCCAATTGAAAAAATCGGTTTGATTGGTGTACGGGAAATGTACAACTCACTTGGCGTTCCTGTACCTGGAATGGTAGAAGCCATCAACTGTTTGAAAAAAGCCTCCCTTGACTTATTGAGTGCGGAAGACGCTTCTGCTGCAGCACCTTACTTTGATTACGTCATTCAAGCAATGTCTTGATATAAAGCATCTGCTGTATCAGAATCCGGTTTCATCTGCTAAAGTGAGTGCAAAATATGAGCACTTAACAACAATAGTAGTATAGCCTATTATACCTTCCCCACATTTGGTAGTGCTTAGGAGCGAATTGCTGTCAGGGTACCAACAAATTGTGGGGAAATTTTCTTAGGTAATGCGGAAGTCGTTAAGCTTAATACCCTTTGTCCCGACTATGATGCAGTACATATGTCGCGCCAAGTAACTTGAGGTTAGATACCCCGGAGAACCACTCCTTAAAGCCATGAACAAAACGCCAACAGTCTTTTAGGCTGTCGGCGGTTAGTGTGTTCCCTATTAATGACTCGGCTAGAGTTCAATTGTTTACAATCATCTCAATACGTCTATTACATGCATACGATCTTTATCATGAACGCCCGTGATTGTTATCACAACATTACTTCAGTAAAACTGTAGGTATCAGAGTTCTTTGCTTTTCCGCCTCGGTGTATTTATGCATGTTATTAAGTTTTCGACTGTAACGCAGATGACAAAATTTGAAGTTATAAAGCAATTCGTGCCTACGAACGTACAACGAATGCCTTGTGAATGTTGAGTGTCAAGCGCTAAGAGTAACGACGATTTTTTAAAATCTCATGTCATGTCCGCATAATGACCCATGAGGAAAACCTCTCCTTAGTGTCCAATGAGAGCGCATCAATACTTAATGATGGGTATTCGACAGGACACACTATCAAACAACTCAACAGGATTGCTACAGAGAAATTAACTAGAAGTGAATGAGCAAGGACACTCCTACCGCTTCGATTGTGATACTTACTTAATACAGTGCTTTGAAAAAAATTCCGGATATTTTTAGTGTGGCACTTACCTGGAAATAAAATACCAAAGGAAGACACTCGTTTTGAAGCTACGAACGTCGTTCGCCCTTGGCGTCTCCCCAAGTCAGAGGACTCGCTCTTTAGACATAAGCAATCTAAGGCGCTTATTTCATGAAGAAATTAGTAAAATAATTATCTGTCCCCTTGGTGCATTACTGCCATGACTGCCACCTCCCAATCTCCCTTTTCATCTACAGAAATTGCTGCGGAAGGTTTGAAAAAAGAAGAATATGAAGAAATTGTTACCAGACTGGGGCGTCATCCCAACAAAGCCGAACTAGGAATGTTTGGGGTCATGTGGTCAGAGCATTGCTGCTACAAAAATTCCCGACCTTTGCTCAAACAATTTCCGACGAAAGGCGATCGCGTTGTCTTGGGACCGGGGGAAAATGCTGGTGTTGTAGACTTGGGCAATGGAGTACAGCTGGCATTCAAGATTGAATCTCATAACCATCCTTCAGCTATCGAACCCTTCCAAGGAGCCGCGACGGGAGTCGGAGGTATTCTCCGAGATATCTTTACAATGGGTGCGCGTCCCATAGCCATATTAAACTCCTTACGCTTCGGTTCTCTGGAAGATCCTAAAACCCAACGGCTTTTTAGCGGTGTAGTTGCAGGAATTGCTCACTATGGTAATTGCGTTGGCGTACCCACTGTTGGTGGTGAAGTTTACTTTGATCCAGCTTATTCCGGCAACCCTTTAGTGAACGTGATGGCGCTGGGATTGATGGAAACACCTGAAATTGTTAAATCAGGGGCATCTGGTATTGGAAATCCCGTGCTGTATGTTGGTTCTACCACTGGACGCGATGGTATGGGAGGGGCAAGTTTTGCCAGTGCGGAATTGAGCATTGAATCGGTAGATAACCGTCCGGCAGTGCAGGTAGGTGATCCATTTCAAGAAAAGTCGTTAATTGAAGCTTGTTTGGAAGCGTTTAAAACAGGTGCTGTGGTAGCAGCGCAGGATATGGGAGCAGCTGGTATTACCTGTTCTACGTCTGAAATGGCAGCGAAAGGCGGCGTGGGAATTGAACTGGATTTAGATAAGATTCCTGTCAGAGAAACGGGGATGGTTCCTTATGAATATCTCCTTTCTGAATCTCAAGAAAGAATGCTGTTTGTTGCCCAAAAGGGACGCGAACAAGAGTTAATCGATATTTTCCATCGGTGGGGGCTTCAAGCCACTTTAGCAGGTACTGTCATAGCCGAACCTATCGTGCGAATTCTGTTTCAAGGTGAAGTCGCGGCAGAAATCCCTGCCGACGCTTTAGCAGAAAATACGCCGTTGTATCATCGTGAAGTTTTGACAAAAGCTCCGGAATATGCACTTAAAGCTTGGGAATGGGCATCTGATTCTCTGCCTTTAAGCACAATTGCTGGCATTGAAATTCAAGGGCACATGCACAGTTGGAACGACATTCTGTTAACTTTACTTGATACTCCGACGATTGCTTCTAAGCGTTGGGTTTATCGTCAATATGACCATCAAGTGCAAAACAATACTGTTATTTTACCTGGTGGAGCAGATGCGGCAGTGGTAAGGTTGCGTCCCCAAGAAAAGATGGAATTAGGAGGCAAGGGGGAACACTTAGAGCAAGAGGAGAAATTCTTTAATTCAAAATCGGCAGTTGCGGCTACAGTCGATTGCAATCCTCGCTATGTTTACCTTGATCCCTATGAGGGAGCCAAGGCAGTTGTGGCAGAAGCAGCTCGCAATCTCAGCTGTGTCGGTGCTGAACCAATGGCTGTGACGGATAACCTCAATTTCGCCAATCCAGAAAAACCTATTGGTTACTGGCAATTAGCCGAAGCTTGTCGCGGTTTGGCTGTTGGTTGTCGAGAATTGGCAACTCCTGTGACTGGCGGAAATGTCTCCCTTTACAACGAAAGTCTCGATTCAAATGGGAATCCACAACCAATTTATCCGACTCCAGTTGTGGGTATGGTTGGGTTGATTGCCGATCTCACCAAAATTTGTGGTCAAGCTTGGCTTGCAGAGGGTGATGTTATTTATCTTCTCGGATTGCCTCTTAAATCCGAAATCCAAAATCCATCTGGGATTGAGTACACAGAGATTCCCTCCAAGCCACTTTCCGCACTATCCAAAATCACTTTAGGTGGTTCGGAATATTTAGCAACTATCCACGGCGTGATCGCAGGCAAACCACCAGTGGTGGATTTTGAATTAGAACGCCGGGTGCAGCACGTTTGCCGCGAGGGCATTCGTCAAGGTTGGATACGTTCGGCTCATGATTGTGCTGAGGGTGGAGTCGCTGTATGTGTGGCAGAATGTTGCATCAGCAGCCATCTCGGGGCAGAAATCACATTGGAATTAGCATCCTCGCCTCGCTGGGATGAAGTGCTTTTTGGCGAAGGCGGCGCCAGAATTTTAGTTTCTGTGGGTTTAGCACAACAAGGCATTTGGGAATCTTATTTACAGGAAAATTTAGGTCAATATTGGCAAAAAATAGGCAAGGTGGGGAAGTCCGAAATTGGTTTACGGGTTTTAACTGCTAATAATCAAACCTTAATTCAGGTTAGCATTGAAGATATCAGCGATGGCTACTTCAATGCTATAGAAAAGCGTTTAGCTGTCCACAATACCACGGATGCCAGTTAAGAGGTTTAAATTTTTTACCTTTTGTACGGGCTAGTTTGACTAAAGAACCTACCTGTGCAAAATGAAAATTAATCGGTAAAACCTGCCTCTTCTTCTCACTTCTCACTATTAATTGCGATACTGTATTTAATGAGATGGTTAAAAATTTATTAAGAATTCTCTAACTATCCATATACAGAAAAAGAGTGACTTGACACCCTCATCAGGAGCAAAATTACCATGATTCCTTATAGTCCCGACATATTGGATGATGGCTACACAAGAGCGCATGACATCACCAATGTAAGTGGAGATTGTCTGGACAAACCAGAAGAAGCTTGCGGCGTTTTTGGAATCTACGCACCAGGTCAAGATGTTGCCAGACTTGCTTACTTTGGGTTGTATGCTCTTCAGCATCGGGGTCAAGAATCAGCTGGTATTGCTACTTTTGAAGGCACGCACCTACACCTACACAAAGACATGGGCTTGGTTTCTCAAGTTTTTAACGAAACAATCTTGGACCATTTGCCAGGATCAATTGCTGTTGGTCACACTCGTTATTCAACGACTGGTTCCAGTCGCAAAGCTAATGCCCAACCGGGTGTCTTGAGAACCCGCTTAGGAATAATTGCTTTAGCACATAATGGTAATTTAGTCAATACAGTGCAGTTACGAGATGAGCTGGTTAAGCAAAAATGCAACTTGGTGACGACAACTGATTCAGAAATGATCGCATTTGCGATCGCCCAAGAAATCAATGCAGGTGCAGACTGGGTATCAGGCTGCTCTCAGGCGTTTCATCGCTGTTCGGGAGCCTTCAGTTTGGTGATTGGCACTCCTGATGGTATCATCGGTACCCGCGACCCTAATGGCATTCGCCCCCTTGTGATTGGCACTATGGGTAACAATCCTGTGCGTTACGTTCTTGCCTCTGAAACTTGTGGTTTAGACATCATTGGTGCTGCATATTTGCGGGATGTAGAACCAGGAGAATTAGTTTGGATTACTGAATTTGGATTGGCTTCCTTCCACTGGAGTAAAAAGCCTGACCGAAAGTTGTGTATCTTTGAGATGATTTACTTTGCTCGCCCTGATAGCCAAATGTGCAACGATAGTCTGTACAGTTACCGAATGCGATTGGGGCGAAAACTGGCTGAGGAATCTCCTACTGATGCGGATATAGTTTTTGGGGTTCCCGATTCTGGTATTCCCGCAGCCATCGGCTTTTCCCAAATCTCTGGGATTTCTTACAGTGAAGGATTGATTAAAAATCGTTACGTAGGGCGTACCTTTATTCAGCCTACACAAACTATGCGTGAGATAGGCATTCGCGTGAAACTAAATCCCCTAAAGGATGTGTTATGTGGCAAACGAGTGGTGATTATTGATGACTCGATTGTTCGGGGGACAACTAGCCGCAAATTAGTGAAAACTATCCGTGAGGCAGGTGCTGTGTCAGTGCATATGCGAATTTCTTCTCCCCCAGTCACCCACCCCTGCTTCTATGGCATTGATACTGATACTCAAGATCAACTGATTGCTGCCACTAAGTCAGTAGAGGAGATTGCTCAGCAACTACAAGTAGACTCTCTTGCTTATCTTAGTTGGAAGGGAATGTTGGAAGCAACAGGAGAGGATCCTCAAAGCTTCTGTTCTGCCTGCTTTACAGGAAATTATCCTGTTCCTGTTCCGGAATTAGTCAAGCGTTCTAAGTTGATGTTAGAAAAAGCTACAGTGTAGCGTGGGATTGTGTTAGTAGTTAGGAGTTATGAGTAAATGACCAGCCCTTCGGGCAAGGCAGAAGGCAGAGGGCAGAAGGAAAGATGTAGTTTTTTATACTATTTTAAAACCTCTGAACTCTGCAATGCCTTGCCCAAATCGGCTCTGTGCCCTACCATACCGAAGGTTGGTGGTCTTCAATCAATAGGGGCTTGAACCCCTATTGTATTGTATTATACCTTCTGCCTTCTGCCCTCTGCCTTTCTTTTTGACAACCGACTCAAGCGCACCCGGTACAAGTGGGTAGGAGGCAACTAACTCCTAACTCCTAATTGCTAATTTAAACTTGACAAACTAATGCGAGGATCGGCCGCTTTTAGCATTAAATCTGCCAGCAAGTTGCCGACGCTCAGGAGTACTGCACTCATGACTAAGCTTGCAAGTACTAAATATTGGTCTTTAGCTGTCACTGCTTGTAACGTTAATCTTCCTAAACCAGGCCAGTTAAAGAAAAATTCGGCAATGAAAGCACCACCTAGTAAACTTGCCAACTCAAACCCCAATAAGGTAATCAAGGGGTTTATCGCATTGCGGAGGGCATGAACGTAAATCACGCGGTTTTCAGGCAGTCCTTTAGCACGCGCTGTTTGGATATAATCTTGACGCAAGACATCCAACAATTCACCGCGAGTAATACGCTGTAAACCAGCAAAGCTTGTCACACTTAAAGCGACAGTGGGTAAAATCATGTGCCAGCCAGTATCGAGGATTTTCCCGAACCACGTCAGTTCATCGTAATCGATACTCGTTTTACCACCTACTGGGAAAAGAGGAGTTGTGATTTGGGCAAAAATGAGCAGTAATAGGGCAGTGATGAAACTGGGAAATCCCTGACCAGTATAGCTAATAACTTGCAAAACCCGATCAGCCAAGCGATTTTGCTTGACAGCAGCAATGATACCCAAAGGGATAGCGATCGCCCAAGTCACAACTAATGAAGCGATCGCGAGTAGTAAAGTTGCCGGTATTCGTTCCCATAACAGCGATGCGACAGATCGCTGGTAAACAAAACTCGTACCAAAATCTCCATTTGTTAAGATTCGCCACAGCCACAGTCCATACTGTATATGCCAAGGCTTATCTAAACCAAACTGGCGCTTGAGTTCATCAATTCGTTCTGGAGAAATTTTGGGATTTTGCCGTAGTGTATCTACGTAATCCCCTGGAGCCAATTTCATAATAAAAAACGACAGTGCTGACGCTAACAAGATAGTCAATAGCGCCTGCAATAAACGTTTTATAATATAAATGAAGGTTTCGTTCGTGACCAGTTTGCCCAACCAATCCCGACTAGCCTCCAAGGAAATTTTCGTCGTCGTCATTTTAAAAGTGTCCTCTGTCCTTTTTTGTTAAAAGTTAGTTGTTAGATGTTGATTGTAGTTTACTCATCTTGCCTGTAACGGTTGCTTAAAATAAGTTCAAGTCATCAAGTCAGCTAGGGCTTCAAGGTTTGAAGTCGAAACTCCAAAACCCGAAGCCCCTGAATTAAATTTACGGGTGCTGACGACTACTAGAGCGCTATCCACATGCCGACTAACGACTAACTAGTAACTAATATTCTACAAGGCTGATAATCGGCACATCTGGCAGATTTTTTCGTCCTTGTAGATCCCGTAGCTCGATAATAAAGCCAAACCCTACTAGTTGTCCGCCTAATTTCTGCACGAGTTGTGCTGTTGCACCCGCCGTTCCTCCTGTAGCAATTAAATCATCGACAATTAAGACTCGGTTACCTGGATGGAAAGCGTCCTGATGAACTTCCAAACAGTCTGTACCATATTCCAGTGCATATTCAATTGAGTGAACTGCTCCTGGTAACTTACCGCGCTTGCGGACAGGAATAAAACCAGTTTCTAATTTATAAGCCAGCAGCGAGCCAAAAATGAAGCCCCGCGACTCCATTCCCAGAATGTATTCTGCTCTCAAATTGGCTTCAATAAATTTTTGGGCAAACAAGTCGATAGTGTAGTGCAGTCCTTGGGGATCGCGCAGCAGCGTAGTGATATCCCGAAAGACAATTCCAGGTTGAGGAAAATCTGGAATATCACGAATCAGTGACTTCAAATCCATATAAAATTTCAGATTACTAGGGATGAGGGTGAGAAAATGTCAAATTGACTGTTAAGAGCGTCCATGGAGATACCATTCATGCACAGCCAGAAAGCATAGTACCGCAAGCGCGGAATTTAAAATTAAAATATTTGTCCAAAGAAAATTTAGCGATATAGAAGTTGCGAGTCCTGTTTCCTACAAGTCCACTCGTTCGCTCAAGGGACAACCCCGCAAAACTGCCAAGACGAATTAAAAAGCTTGAGTTGCGTTCAGATATCCTGTCAAATTTAGGATGACGCCGATACCGACGAGGGAGGACAAAGGGTTCATCCCATTTTTTTAAGTGAAGCTTGCGGTCTTCTGGGCGCTTCTATCGGGCATACTTAACACTTACTTGTGTCCGCTACATTTTTCACTCTTTCCTTAACTGATACCAATTCACGCTCATTCCTGATACAAATAACAGGTTTCTAATTCTTTCCCCCTGCTTACCTATTTGTATCAACCTTAAAGTGAAACGGTATGACAACCGTCTTCGTACTCGCTCGTGCGCTCTTGTAAGCTTCCCTCGGCAGACGAGCGCCGAGAGCGAGACGATTGATATGTTGTGTTATTGAGAATTTCGTCAATAAGCACCTCAAAATGCTCTAAGATCGTCGAATAAGCGCTCTTGATGCGCGTTAATGGAAGTCCGTTGAAGTGCAACTGTGTTCATCCCAACCATACAGAGCGCAGGTTGCTTGTTTGTATGGACTATTTTACCACGTCAGTCTACACTGGTCGTTTTTAAGTTAACAGACTGCGAGTGCTTGCTCGCATTATCGGTAGATTCCAGAAGAAATCGTACAATATAATTTCATACCCTCAATGGCACTTAATATATCCATTGACGATTATTTGAATCTACAAGAAGCTAGGGATGTGATGTTATTACTAACTGACAACTGAGGAAAGTCAATTTATGCTTTGAAAACTTTGATTTTAGAATACGGAAACGTTTGTGTCGTAAGAGTAATTAATGTATATATCAGGGCAGTCCGACTTTCACAAGTCTAATTTTTTGGCTTCCCTATCTTAAATTAGTTTTACTAGCGTGTATTACAGCCATTAATGGTATTTATAATGAATGTCTCTGCCAGTTTAACACCGTATAACAGTCCAACTCCCCAATCACTGCCGATGATTCTGGACACTTTACCCGATCCGGCAATTGATGGGCAGCAATGCCCCCGCAGAAGCAGATTGCAAATCGATCTAATTTTGCTGGCAATTGAAGCACTGGATATAGGTGGCTCTGAAGCCATCCTCACATTTGCTGAAGAGTTAGATCTTAAAGGAATTATTAAAAACCGAGTGAATTTATGGCGGATGCGTAGCACGAACCCGATGCGACGAGCCAATATCCGCCGTCCCTTATCGATTACAGAGGCAAAAGCCTTAGTCGTCATTGCTTGTTACATAGCGCGGCGTCTGACTGTGACAATCCGCCAGTTACTCATCATATGTCAGCAATTGGATGAAAAACAGATCCCCCTAGAACAAAATCTGCGACTATCGAATTACCTAGAGCGTTTCCGAGCGCATTTTAAAAGCCGTATGAATCCCCGTCGTTCTGGTGTACTGGCATTGACTTCTGATGAAAAATTAGATGAGCTAGCGATTAATCTGCTGGGAAAATTGCTATTTTGTACTGGGACGACTGGAATGCAGCGGTTCTGGATTAGTCTTTTTGATGGTGAAGTGGAATGAATATTCAACGTAAGTATAGTTTACCTAATTGCACGCTGCTGTTAGAGGGTTTAAGTGAGGCGACAAAAGCTGCTCACTTTCAAGAAATGCGACCGGAACTTTCAATATTGGTGAATGCAGAATGTTATCTATCTGGTTACCCTCAGCCATTGACAGGAGGTCGAGAATTTTTTGAAAGTTTGGTGAGAGCTGTGAGTGCTTATGCTCAAGAATTTTTAAGTAATGTACCGAATCCTGTAGCACAAAACTCTGACATGGAGTTAGTGCAGTTTCAGAAAGTTGATAGCAACCGACACAGATTGACCGTGCGTGTAGAGAATGTAGTTCAAGGTTTAGAATCTCATTCTTCTCATGAGAAAAAGCCTATTCAATTTGATTTGAGTACCGTACAGTTGTTCGATTTAGTCGAGGCAGTGGATCAGTTTTTTGCTGATAGTCAAACTTTACCAGAGTTGTCACTAAGACTACAACCAGCTACCAGACGTTATGGCAGCACCAGTCAAGCTTTGATTAAACACGCAATACCGGCAACTGTGGGAGTGTCAAGTTTGGCAGTAGCTGCGATCGCAATTGGTTTGATTCCGCTTCCACAACTGCGTTCACCACAGCCGAAGACACAGCAGCAGACAACGACTACGAAAAGCGTTAATAGCGCTGCACCTTCGCTTCCCATTACCACACCTACTACTAACCAACAGTTAGCTGCAACTCCCAAATTTTCTCATACATCTACTACACAAAATACAGATTTAGAAGCACTTTTACATTCAGTTCCAGAAATTACTGATGCATCCCAACTGCGCGCATTGAATCGCCAAGTTTACAATCAAATTAATCAAGCCTGGACTGATCGCGCCGGATTGAATCAGGATGTCGTTTATCGTGTCGGTGTCGCTGCGGATGGCGCAATTGTAGGATACAAGGCGGTAAATTCAGTAGCGAATCAGCTTGTCAGCAAAACTCCCCTACCAACCCAACTTTACAATCCTGCTCGCAGTGGCTCCAACGCGGTGGAACCAATTGCTCAGGTGAGAATAGTTTTTACGAAAAGAGGTGTGCTGCAAGTAAGCCCTTGGCGGGGATATACGAAAACACCAGATGTTACGGGAGCAAAAATCACTGATCCGAATACAGTGAAAAATTTAAATCAGAAGCTGTACGAGACGCTTCGTAAAAATTGGCAGGGTGCCCCCTCATTTGCGCGAGATTTGAAGTATCGGGTTGCAGTGAACAAAGATGGCATTATCGCTGACTACGAACCGCTCAACCAAGTTGCCTTTGACTATTTCCGGCAAACACCGCTTCCCAAGTTGTTCCAAGCCATTTACGGTTCTACGGCAGCAGCGCCAAACACCAGGCAACCTCTTGCCCATTACCAAGTCGTATTTAAGCCGAGTGGCGATTTGGAAGTTAGCCCTTGGCAAGGATATCGGTAGCAACTGGTTTTTTTACTTAACAACTTTCCCCATATAACTTCCCCACAATTGAGCAGCTTGACCACTGCTACCGGATGTGGGGGAATTGTTATCATTACCCAACCAAATACCAGTTACCAGTTTGCGGCTGGGAATAAAACCGATAAACCAGAGATCAACGTTGTCATTTGTTGTACCAGTCTTACCAGATACTGCTAGATCGCTAAGTTCAGCACTGCGACCGGTCCCGTTGGTGACGACACCACGTAGCAAACGAGTCATTGTCTCGGCGACTGGCGTTCGCAGCACTCGCTTGTTCGCGTCTGGATCTTGGTCGAAGGAATAGATGACACGGCATGTCTTGAAATCATTGCGATCGCGGCAATCATTGCTATCAAGAATCCGGCTAATTGCATGAGGACGGTTCCACACACCCCCGTTACCAACACTACCAAAAGCACCTGTCATCTCCAGAACATTGACGACACTTTGCCCAAGTACTAAACCTGGAACTTTGTCGAGGTGAGACTTTACTCCCAAACGTCGTGCCATATCCACGATTTTGTCCAGTCCGACAAGCTTTGCAATCCGTAGGGCAATTGGGTTTTCTGATTGAGCAAGTCCAGTGGCGAGAGTTAAATCACTTGCCCCTGTCCGACAGGGTTTGTAGGTAAAGCCTTCCCAACGAAAAGGAGAACAAGAATAAGTCGATTCTGGTGAAATTCCTTTTTCGATCGCTGCTGTATACGTAAAGAGTTTAAAGGTGGAACCTGGTTGTCTTTGAGCTTGAACAGCTCGATTAAATTGACTTTTCTTGTAATCAATGCCGCCTACCATAGCTTGAATTCCACCAGTGCTGGAATCAAGAGTGACAATCGCTCCTTGAGAAAATTTAAATTTGCCTCCATTGTCGCTAACATGTTTACGCAACTCTACTTCTGCTAGATTTTGAATCGTTGGATCTAGCTGCGTCTCAATAATATAGTTGCCTTCGTTTGCTAAGTCCTCTCCCAAGATGGATGTGAGTTCTTTAAAGACATAACTGTAAAAATAAGGAGAAATAGTTTTTGCCTGTTGATCGCACACTTTCCGGCTGATGTCAAGCGGCGATCGTCTAGCTCGGTTATAATCTTCAACTTTGATCGCGCCTATCTCTAGCAATCGCCGCAACACTCGATTCCGGTATTCGATTGTTTTTAGCTTATTTTGGGTATCGCCACCACAGAAATCAAAGCCGTTGGGAGCAGGTAAAATTGCCACCAAAGTAGCTGCTTCCGAGAGAGTTAACTCCCGAGCCGACTTTTCAAAGTAATATTTAGCGGCATCTTCAAAGCCATAGGTATCGGCTCCCAAGAAAACCCGATTTAAGTAAGTCAGCAAAATAAAATCTTTGCTATAAGAGGCTTCTAACTTTGTGGCTACCATCGCCTCTCGGAATTTGCGTCCCAAGGAGTCCTGTCTTCCCACATAATCGCGGAACAAACTACGGGCAACTTGTTGAGTGACTGTACTAGCTCCTTGCTGGACATCACCGCTTTTCGTATTTATAAATACAGCTCGCAAAATCCCCAACGGGTCAACACCAAAGTGCCAGTAGTAACGGGTATCTTCTGAGGCTACGACTGCTTTTGCCAAATAAGGACCAAAGTCCTGCAATCGCTTCATATCTACGTGAGAAGTTGACCGTAACTCGCGTAATGGAGTGACGCCATCACGGGCATAAACAATTACTGGTGCCCGTGTCGCACCTGGTAGAGGTCTTACCGAAAATTGCGACCATTGAACGCCGAAAAATAGTGCCGTAAGCGTAGTGACACCGCCAACACCGTATGCTCCCCAAGTTGCTGCTTTAACGTATAAAGGGGGTGGATCAACGTATTGCAGGCGCACTGATGCAGCAAGTTCTGGTGGTCCAAGGGTGAGGACATCACCATGACGCAGTTCTAAGGAAGCGACTCGACGCTTGCCCCGATAAATACCATTTGTAGAGTTTTCATCTTTAATGACGAAAACAGGGGTTCGTTTCGTGGAATCCCGTGAGAGCGATAGATGAATCTGGCTGACAACTGGGTTACGCACCACGATGTCAGAGGATTTGGAACTGCGACCTAAAATGTAGCGATCGCCCAACAGGGGATAAACTTCTGCCTTATCTGCCCCCGAATCCTGTACCCAGATTTCGGGCACTCTGGCATTGGGTTTGAGCGCCAGTTTGGAAAAATCAACCCGAGCTTGGATTGTCTGTACAGCTTGAGTTAGCTGACCAAGCAAAGTTTGTGGCTTTTGAGGAGGTTGGGGGGAACTCATCGGCTATTGACACCACGGTTATTACTGAAGAATGAGTGCGAACTGCAATTTCTATTTTCTTATTCCACCATTGTACTCATAACCTTGGAACGACGCAGGTTGTGAAACATTGTTCCCATTTTCATGTTTGGCGATCTGACTTGTGTTGTTAATTTTGACACTTAATTTCTCCTTGTAATCTAGATCATCCAATTCCTTCTTATGGTAGGTGTCAAGGAATATCATTGCTACTTAAGATTATGTTCTGTATATGGAACAATCTATCGGGAAAGTAAGCATTTTTCATTTGCTATTTATGTAAGCTCTGGAATTAACAATCAAAAAAATTAACATTTTATCTGAAAGCATAGCGACATAGTTTAAACATAAAAATACACATCCCTATTTAGGAAGATTTTATATGTGTTATTGTTTGTTTAAATAAGCGGAAGTATTTTGTAAAGGTGTTGAGGTTAAATAAGTCATATGAAGGGAAAATATCTAACCCTGATTGGCACAGCCCTGACTCTGGCACTAACCAGCAATGTTGCTGTTGCCCAATCAACGAAGTTTCGAGTTTTGGAACAAACTCAATCGGCTAGCCCGTCTAACGATCAAACTCTTAGCCAAGCTACCCAGGTTCCAGGTTCCCCTGGACAAACTCCGGAGCGCAAGCTTCGACCGGACGTTTTAAAAATTTTGTGTGCTGATTTTCCGTTGAATTCCCGTTGTCAAGACACTTCGGCAACCAAGCCAGGTGGTAGTACATCGACAGACGTTAAACCAAGCGACGCGCCACCAGAAAAAAAACCTCGTAATCGTAAAAAGCCCAGAACTCAAGATAATACCCCAACTACACCAGGCTCGGCACCTTCTGATGTCGGTACTCCAGGTAGCCAAACAGGTGGTCCACCAGATAACACCAACCCACCATCTAGCCCTCCAGGTACGGGAACTCCTAACAACCTCAGTCCTTCAGGAACTCCCGGTTCAAGCGATTCTCCTCCAGGTGGTTTACCACCCACTGCCCCTTCTGCTCCTAATAACTCAAGTGGTGGTAGCAATCAAATAACACCTAACACAGGTGTTCCAAGCACTCCAACGACACCAGGCTCAGCACCCTCAGATACAGGGACTCCAGGTAGTCAAACAGGTGCGCCACCAGACAGTACCAATCCACAATCCACCCCTCCTGGTACCGGAACTCCTAGCACAAACCCTTAAAAAGTTCATAGTAACTAAAGAATAATTCCAAGCCGGGGGCTAGAACTTAGAATCTAGAGGTACCCCGGCTTGTTTTACAATGGAAATCAAAATATCTCAATAAATAATAAATTCTAATTTCTTAAGCGAAATCGTTCATCTTTATTTATGCATTTTTCTTTTGCCTTCTTCATGAGAATTTGGTGTTTTTTGGAAAGTGGCAATCAACAGGCAGGCAATACCGATATTAATAAAGACGTCTGCTAAAT
>JAQYWO010000071.1 GCA_029379215.1 Rhizonema sp. PD37 | reverse complement strand
GAGTATATTTTATATTTTATTTTACATACTTACTTAATATGAGTGGTGAGACAGGAGTAGCTTTAGTACTGCTTGACAAAATCCTCTATCTCCAGGTATTTTTAAATAATGGGAATCTGTAGCCCTATATATATAAAGATATGTAAAGTTTTCTCTAAAAATCTTTTCGTACTCCCCCACTTGACTGTGATGAAAGTGTATTTTTTGAAAAAAAGTACATTTTGTGGAAGTTGGGAAAATATAGAATCTCCGATGAGTCACAGTAGGCGCAGCGCCAATTATCGGCAAGCGCGTGCCAAAAATATTTCTGAGTATAAATGCTAAGATTCGTCTCAATCATTGACAATAGTAACTAAAGCGCTCGCCCGGAAGAGAAAACGTGAACGAAGATGAGTTGGTCAGGCAGATTCAATACCTCCAGAAACGGATATCTGAACTGCAACAGAATGCCCGCCAATTACCCTTAGAGCAACAAAGTCAGTTGACGAAAGCCTTTGAGAGCTTGAGTACTGGTTTGAGGGAGTTGCAAGTCACAGAGGAAACTATCCGACTTTTGCTGTCTGCAGTGCAACAATCTAAAGATTCGATTATCATCACTACAGCCAAATTAGATATACCAGAGCCGAAAATCGTCTTTGTTAATCCCGCCTTTAGCCAGATGACAGGTTACACAATTGAGTCTGTCTTGGGTAAAACTCCACGTATCCTGCAAGGACCCAATACAGATCGCGCCCTCCTGGATGACTTACGCTACCATCTTTCTAACGGTATCCCTTTTCACGGTGAGGCAATCAACTACCGTAAAGATGGTCAGGAATTTTATATTGAATGGCATATTACGCCAATTCGTAATGTCAACCAAACAATCACGCATTTCGTTGCGATTCAACGAGACATTACCGCCCGCAAACTTATGGAGCAAGAACGCGATCGCCTTCTTGAACGGGAGCAAGTAACTCGTGCTGAAGCAGAAGCCGCAAACCGCATCAAAGACGAGTTCTTGGCAATGCTTTCTCATGAACTGAGAACTCCACTCACCCCAATTCTAGGATGGTCAAGGCTACTGCAAACAAACAAGCTCTCAGAAGCCAAACATCAAGAGGCACTTTCGACAATTGAGCAACATGCCAAGCGTCAGGCGAAACTTGTCGATGACCTCCTCGACCTCTCACGGATTATACAAGGTAAATTATCACTTAATTTAACTGTAGTCACACTCGTCACGCCGATTGCTGCTGCTTTAGAAACAGTTCGTTTATCAGCTGAGGCTAAGTCAATTCGCATCAAGACGATGCTTGACGTCACAGCAGGAGAAATTATGGGTGATGCA
The DNA here is from genome assembly GCA_029379215.1 of Rhizonema sp. PD37. GTDB lineage: Bacteria > Cyanobacteriota > Cyanobacteriia > Cyanobacteriales > Nostocaceae > Rhizonema. Next base: position 30,132 of record JAQYWO010000071.1, on the reverse strand, counting down.
GGCAGACTGCAACAAGTTTTTTGGAACTTGCTGTCAAATGCCATCAAATTTACTCCTAAAGGCGGTTATGTTACAGTGGAACTACAAAAATTAGAGCAGTATGCTCAGATTGTAGTCAGCGACTCGGGACAAGGTATTAATAGAGACTTTCTACCATTTGTATTTGACCGTTTTCGACAAGAAGATGGTTCAATCACGCGCCAATTTGGAGGTTTGGGGTTGGGATTGGCAATCTCCCGGCAACTTGTGGAAGCGCATGGAGGAACGCTTGTGGTAGATAGTCCTGGTGTGGGACAAGGTGCAACCTTTACTATTAAACTACCTCTCTTAGCAGATTCTCAACAGAAAACACCAAACAGTGAATCTTCTGTACAATCTTTGGATTTGAGTGATATCAAAGTCTTGGTAGTAGAAGATGATCCAGGAACCCGAGATTTCATCACCTTCGCACTCGAACAGTATAAGGCTGAGGTTGCCGCAGTGGAATCGGCTGAACAGGCACTTTTATCGCTGGCACAGTCAAAGCCAGATATATTGGCGATTGATATTGGAATGCCAAATATCGATGGCTATACACTGATACGTCAAATCAGATCTCGAGCGCCAGAACAAGGAGGACAAATTCCAGCGATCGCCCTTACCGCCTATGTTGGGGAGAATGACCAGCGACAGGCACTTGCTGCTGGTTTTCAAATCCATTTCCCCAAACCAGTTGAACCAGCAGAATTAGCTGTAGTTGTTGCCAGACTTACCAGCAAAAAGCCATGATAAAAAGGTTACAGCTAGGTGGGATTTGGCGGCATTTCGTCTGATGAAGGAGGAATTTCTTTAACAGGAGTATGTGTTTGTGTTGTCTCCTCAACTTCAGTGTGTGCTTGTGCCGCTTCTACTAATTCTGGGGATGGAGGTGATGGTGGAATCGCCTCTGGCACACTTTCGGTTTCTGATTCTACGTTGGCAGACGTGGAGACATCGGTTTGTTTTTCTTGTACGGGAGTACGGCGATCATTAATTTCAACAGTAGGTTTGCCTATAGGTTTAGAGGGTGCCCCAAATTTGGGAACGTCGCTTGTTTTTTTCTGCACTTCGTTTTTGGCACCAGATAAGGTGTTACCAATGCTTCTTTGCAACTGAGCAAGCTGTTGTTGAAACGGCAACTTATTAACCTGCTCCTGAACAGTAGTTTTCACCTTCTCCGCACTGGGTACCTGAGTTTGTAGTTTCTGTGGAGTCAATTGCCGACGCAATGAAAGTGTTTGCCAGCCTAACCAACCCAGAAGACTAACACTAGCAACATGACCTAGTAAAAGTCCTCCGCTAATGCGTCTTGCAAACACCCATAAGACCAAGGCATAAAACAGCCCCACACCACTCCAAATAAAATCATTCTTGCGGTGGATTTCTGGAAAAAAGAAAGCTGCTAGATAAACAGCAATACTACCAAGACCGACTGCCAATGCCAGGAAATATGCCAGCATTTTGTGGTTACTCCTTACTATGTCACTTAACTAGACATTATCAATTCTGCAAATTTTGCGAGGGAATTGTTGACTTAAGATACAAATTCAAATTATAAATGGCAACGGGAGCAGGGAAGCGAGGAGGGGGTGCCGGAGGACAAAGAATTTCTATTCCCTATATTACGGCTCGTCTGTGAAATAGTGACTGAATAAAGGACGTAACGATCCCAAACCCCCTTTTCTCGTGGGATGAGATTAGTGATCTACGTAAAGAGTTTATTTTCACGCTTGTGTAGAAACTCTTAATCTCTTCTTTAGGAGAGAAGAGATTATCTCAGACTACCCTTAAAGATGAAAGGATCTGCAAGAGATAGCCAAAAAACTTATGACACAGCAAAGCTTTGGTGTGATTGGTTTAGCAGTTATGGGTGAAAACCTGGCTCTAAATGTGGAGCGCAATGGCTTCCCAATCGCAGTTTACAACCGCTCGCGTGAGAAAACCGATGTTTTCATGGCAGAGCGTGCCCAAGGAAGAAACGTTGTACCTGCTTTTACTTTGGAAGAATTTGTTGGAGCCTTGGAACGTCCCCGCAAAATCTTGATCATGGTGAAAGCTGGCGCACCAGTTGATGGGGTGATTAACCAGCTGACACCCTTGCTGGAAGAGGGTGACATCATCATGGATGGTGGTAACTCTTTATTTGAAGATACAGAAAGACGTACCAAAGAACTGGAACCTAAGGGCTTTCGCTTTATTGGGATGGGCGTCAGTGGTGGTGAAGAAGGTGCGCTGAATGGTCCATCAATAATGCCTGGAGGCACAAGAAGTTCCTACCAGTATCTACAGCCAATTTTAGAGAAAATTGCCGCTCAAGTTGATGACGGTCCTTGTGTCACCTATTGTGGTCCTGGTGGTGCTGGTCATTACGTTAAAATGGTACACAACGGCATTGAGTACGGCGATATGCAGCTGATTGCTGAAGCATACGACTTACTGAAAAATGCTGTAGGTCTTGACCACAATCAACTCCATGAAGTATTTTCCGAATGGAACACCACCGACGAACTCAATTCATTTTTGATTGAGATTACATCAAAAATCTTCCCTTACATTGACCCAGACACAAATCTACCCTTAGTTGATTTGGTGATGGACGCAGCAGGGCAAAAGGGAACTGGACGTTGGACAGTGCAGAGTGCTTTGGAGTTGGGCGTTGCTATTCCCACAATCATTGCAGCAGTTAATGCCCGGATTATGTCCTCCTTCAAGAAAGAACGGGTAGCAGCATCCAAAATTCTCACAGGTCCCAGTGGCAAGTATGATGGACAGACTAAAGAGTTTATCAATATGGTGCGGGATGCACTGTATTGCTCAAAAATCTGTTCTTACGCTCAAGGGATGGCACTTTTAGCTACAGCTTCACACACGTATAATTACGAGCTAAATCTTAGTGAGATGGCGCGAATTTGGAAGGGTGGCTGTATTATTCGTGCTGGATTTTTGAATAAGATTAAGGACGCTTTCAATCAAGATAAAGCTTTGCCTAACCTTCTGTTAGCGCCTGAATTTAAGCAGACCATTCTTGACAGGCAAACAGCTTGGCGTGAAGTGTTGGTAACAGCAGCAAAACTAGGAATTCCAGTGCCAGCATTTAGCGCGTCTTTGGATTATTTTGATAGCTATCGACGCGATCGCTTGCCTCAAAACCTGACTCAAGCCCAGCGTGATTACTTCGGTGCTCATACTTACGAACGCATTGACAAGCCCGGAGTCTTCCACACAGAATGGACACCCATTGCTGAAGCCTCCATACAAACTTCCACTCCAAAACAGCAACAAGCAACAAAACCAATGACACCTCCTTCAAAATAATAGGTTTTAGTTGGTCTTTTTGAGGTGACTCTGAAATTCAGAGTCACTTTTTTCATCAGGGAATGGAGTTTTGCTCAGAATAACCCATTTTCAAGCAGGTACAATCACAAAATTCTACACCGCTAAAGTGCCTGGTTAAGGCACTTTAGCGGTTATCTTTTTAGTCACATATACGCCCTCACCCCTCTCCTAACTTTGGGAGAGCAGCTTTCTGTTGAGGGTGAAAGTGTATGGATTTGACTGAGAACGACTATATTCAAGCTTTTTTAGTTTTAAATTCCGTATACTGTCATAATTTTAAGTATAAAAAATGTATGCTATATTTTTTATACTTAGAATATGCTAAAAATCTCAATTTCTTGGAAAATTCGATGTGATGGAAAATACATAGAAATACTAGTATAATCTTAAGAGTGATATGATAACTTGATATTTACCTGTGCTTTATCATAGGTAAATAACTCTCTATGTATACAATCTAGCGATAGTTCTCATACGAATGCGAATCTACGTCAAAAGGTTTAAGTAAATTAATGAATTACTAGTCATACTCATGATAGATACAAAAAAAGCAAAAATATGGTGTGAGTCATTCATAATATTGTTATAGACTGACTCAAAGTCTCCACAAAGACAAAAGAGTACAAATTAAAATTTTTTGCCGGCAAAAAGTTATAACCGATACAGCCTTTCAATTTGGTTAAACTTGACTGAGTTTAATGTGTCGATAACTATTTTAGGTCATGACTCTCGAGAACAGAGCCGTAATTTCAGGGAATTTTAAAATGTTCAGAATTTATACAGTTTATGTAACAACTAAAAAAAGTTATGCATGATATTTAGCCATGAATACTCAAAAATCAATCATGCATAATCAACCAATCATGGGTATAAATAAATATCACCACTCAGTCTTAAAACTTCCACGAACTCTAAGTTCCCTGGAAACTTTTGGCTTCAGCCTGTCTGGTTTATTAGCATGGTTATTGACTGCACCTGCGGTACATAGTGCCCTTGGACCGTGGGCATTTTTTGTCTGGCTACCTGGAACAATTGTTGGTATGTTGCTGAACTTCCAAGTGCAAGCCTTAGGTAGGCACTTACCAGATGTCTCAGGGGGAACTCCTAATTACACTACTAGGTTGCTAAAGCCATTTCCATGGTTGGGATGCTATGCCGCACTGGGATACTTCTATAGTTGGGCTGCGTTTCCACTCAGCACTATAATTCTTGCAGACTTAATCACGGTTCAACTTGAACCTTTTGGCATTACTTTTCCAGAAATGCCTCTAAAAATTGGTTTGACACTACTCGTCTTTATCATAGCGTTTAGTGGTACGCGAGCTTTAGGTATCTTACACTTATGCTTTATTCTCCCTGCTGTTGGATTACTACTTATTTTTAGTGTCCAAGGTATTGGCTGGCTAACTTTTTCCCCAGCCAGCCCTGGTTTTTTCCCAACCACTTGGCCTAGTTTCTCAATTTTGGAATGGGCAAAGTGGTTTTTTTTTGTAGTCTTCGCCACATGTAGCTGTGAAACGGCTTCTGCGTTTGTTGCTGATAGTCGCAAGCCTAGTATAACTTTACGTTTTTTACCGTTAGCTGCGGGCCTTATTCCAATTGTATTTCTAGGTTCCTCTTGGGTACTGATGCGGTTATCTACGACGTCTGAGCTTGACAACACATTCAAAACTTTGTTAACCGCAGCTACACCCTTCTGGGGAAAGTCAGCGGCGTTGATTGTCTCACTTTGGATTTCCTCTACTGCGCTTCTAGCTGGTGCTACAGCAGTTTGCAACTCTCCTCGTATTTTGTACCAACTTGCCTTAGACGGATACCTATCGCCTGTCTTCGCGGTGGTTTCTCGCCAAGGTGTACTGCAACCTAGCTTAATATTTAGCTTTATACTAAGTCTATTTTTCCTACTTTGGGGAAACATAGCCAGTTTGGTCATGGTTTCCAGTGTTGGTGTTTTAGTGTCGATAATTGTCTTCCATTTTGGTATTTGGTTACGTCGGGCTAGATCAGAGGTACGATGGCCTTGGTTATCACTGGGCTTTTGTTTGGTGGAGACGGTTGTTCTAATCGTCGGGGGCTTAGCTTGGCAGTGGCGTGACTTTGTCGCGGGTTTGCTGGTTCCAGTCATAATTTTGGCAGCTGATGCAGCGATCCGACGAAGCGCTTTTCCTCCCTTTCATCCCAATTGGTGGATACAGCGTCGTTCTCTTTACAGTACAAAAATTAAAGATTTTGTAGGTCTACAAGTATTAGTTATCATTACATTGGTTTGTGGTGCTTCCATGATCACTTGGGTAATAAAGAATCAGTTAGACCAAGTTCCAGGTGATGGTAGTGACAATTTGTTAGCTATTCTACTGATGATTCTTGCCTTTGTGGCAGTGGCGATCGCTTGCTGGACTACTTTGCCGCAAATTGCCTCAATTGCCGAAGCGAGGGAAGTAGCAGAAAGCCGATTTATTACTGCTCTGGATACTGTATCTGATACTGTTTTGGTACTAAATGAAAATGGTGTGATTACCCAAGCTAACCCTGCGGCTAAATCACTTTTGGGAGTCGATGCCAATCAGCTTTATGAGCGGAGTCTCACTGACTTCCTTTCCCAGTTGGATGATGTGCCTGCAAATTGGCAAAACACCAGTGAACAAATACTACAAATACCCAATGGTGATGAGCGGATCATTGAAATCACAATTTCTCGCCGATTAAATCACCAAAATCTGGAATACATTGTGTTCCTGCGCGACATCAGCGATCGCAAGCAGGCAGAAATCGCATTACGAAGTTCTGAATCCACACTTAGAAAGCAAGCAACTGAATTAGAACAAGCCCTACAAAATTTACAGCACACTCAAGCGCAGCTAATTCAAACTGAGAAAATGTCGAGCCTTGGTCAACTTGTCGCTGGTGTAGCACATGAAATCAATAACCCAGTGAACTTTATCTATGGCAATCTAACTTACATTGATAACTACACCCAAGATTTAGTTGCTTTAATTCAATTATACCAGCAGATTTATCCCAACACTGTATCGGAAATCTCCAAATTCATTGCAGAAATTGAACTTGATTTTCTCATGGAAGATATGCCTAAGATGCTCTCTTCGATGACAGTTGGAACGGAGCGAATCTGTGAGATTGTGCTGACTTTACGCAACTTCTCTCGGGTGGACGAAGCTGACATAAAATCTGTTGACATTCACTCTGGAATTGATAGTACCCTGTTAATTTTACAGCATCGTCTGAAAACCAAGCCTGGTCGTCCTGGTATTCAAGTTCTCAAAGAGTATGGCGACTTGCCAGAAATTCAATGTTACCCTGGGCAGTTGAACCAAGTCTTCATGAATATCCTCAGTAATGCGATTGATGCCTTGGAGAAATACAATCGGCAAAGAACGATAGCAGAAATCACAGAGGAACCTAGTAAAATTACCATCTGCACTATACTAAAAAATATTGATTGGGTCGCAATATCTATTAAAGATAATGGTCCGGGAATAACTGAAAGCACGATAAAAAGAATATTTGATCCCTTTTTTACTACTAAACCTGTGGGTGACGGTACAGGCTTAGGATTATCGATTAGTTATCAAATAGTAGTGGACAAACATAAGGGTTTTTTAAAGTGTATCTCCTCGCCCAATTGTGGTGCAGAGTTTTTGATTGAAATTCCCATTTTCATAGAGGCTGAGCCTTGCTAGTCGCATCGCCTTTCAATTCACAAAAATTAATTTATGCGCTTTGCGAGAATTACAAATAGTTACTTTATCATAGTTCAGTATTAATCTTTCAAAAAGGTGAAATTGCCGATAATTCTGTTAAATTTGTGAAAATCACATTCATTTATTATTCCTGATTTTTATATTTTGCTCTTAATTCTTCTAACTCTTCATCTATCTTACTTTTTGAGGTAGGCAAAGGCTTCGGCGGTAGAATATTATTATAATTGCTTTGAGGTTTGCTAGTTCCTGAAAACATAGCTTTCATTTCTTCTAGTTCTCGGTCTATTTGACTAACTGTTTTTGTGACAGAATTAGGTGGTGGTATCACGGTTTTTACTGAAATCCCTGCTTGATTTAAGTCTTGGAGAACTTCATCTACTGTTTGATAGCGTTGAATCGGGAAATTTTCTAGCATTTTGTCCAAGATACAACTTAAGCGATCGCTAACAGAAGTCTTCACATATTGTCGCCAAATCCAAGCAGCATTGTTGATGTCGTATAAGTCAAACGGCGATCGCTGGGTTAATAAATAAATACAGGTGACTCCCAAGCTGTAAATATCACTAGCGTAAACAGCTTTACCTCTAAGTTGTTCGGGAGCAACATATTCCGGGCTACCAATAATAGTGCCAGTTCTTTTTAAAGCTGTGTATGTGGCAATTTTAGCAGCCCCAAAATCAACTAAAACGAGATCCCCTCCCTGTGCCGCCTTTTTATCAGGCGAGGAAAGGGTTGCGCCTGTAGGTAAGGCAGGTTGGGGAGATCGACGAATAATATTTTCTGGTTTTATGTCGCGGTGAATAACTTGTCGGGCATGGCAAAATTGTAGAACTGGTAATAAATCAGACAACAATTGCCAAATACGAGTTTCGTTGAAAGTACCCTTCAGTGCTAATTCCTCAGCTAAATTTTCCCCATCTATAAATTCTTGGACGAGGTATTGTCTGTCATCTTGGGTAAAGTATGCCAACAGTTCCGGAATTTGTGGATGTTTCCCCAACTCATCCAAGCGCATCGCCTCTTGAGTAAATAGTTCCACTGCTTTTTGTACGGTTTGCGTGCCTTGAGCTTGAGGGTAAAATTGCTTAATGACACAGCGCGATTTGGATGGTTTATCCTCATCAACCGCCAAGAAAGTTCTGCCAAAACCACCTTGTCCGATGGGTTTCATCGCGCGATACCGTTCTTTGAGAAGTAACTTAGAACCACAACTTAGGCAAAACTTTCCATTATTATTAATATTTTCGGGTTTTGGACAGATAGGGTTGAGACAATAGCTCATAATAGGGACTTAGGGATACCTATCTTCATTTTGCCTTACTGTCAGCAGATAAGTCAGGGTATTAAAGATTCTGAATTCAGGCATGAGTGCCCCCACGTAACTTTCTGCAGATTACTTCTGATATCATGTCCGGTAGGACAACTGAATCCCACCCCGTAAGAGGAATTAAGGTTAATTTAGCGGACATAACATCATTAATTTTCACTCCACCTCTATGACGATTTCATTGCAACTATGCGAATTCTGCGGTTGTCAGCTATCCAAGTGCCATCATGATACAGTACTGGTTTCAAACGTTGTTCAACAGCTAGAATGAGATGGGTTTGTTGTTCGGCAGACAATCCTGATAAAAACCGACTGCCAAACATCCGAATCCAATTTGCCATGCCTGCATCTCCATCTGAAAGACGTGAGGGACGATCAAACAGAACAGCAAAGGTGACTTCAAATCCATGTTGTTCTAGGCGCGTTGTGTACTCACTTATACTGGGAAAATACCAAGGAATTGGCATTTCTGGCGATGTATAACCCATTTCTGCCAACACGCCATAAAGTGCAATGGTAATCTCATGGACATTTCCTTTACCACCGAATTCTGCAACAAAACGACTTCTGGGCTTCATGGCTTGGTAAATACATTGAATAACCGCATCCGGTTTTGGAATCCAGTGCAGCACTGCATTGGAAAAGACAGCATCAAACGGCTGTTCTACTTGGAAGTTGCTTGCATCGGCTACCGCAAACTGTAAGTGAGGATAGTTATGTTTAGCTTTTTCAATCATGCTGGGATCGGCATCAATTCCTGTTACTACAGATCCGCAGAGCGCAATTTTTTCTGTTAACTGCCCTGTACCGCAACCAAGATCCAGAATGCGCTCTCCGGGTTGTGGAGACAACAATTTCAGTAGGTCTTCCCCATATTGCCAAACAAAGGTATGTTTGTCCTCATAGAGGTCAGTATTCCACTTGTTTTCTAGCATAAAAACTCTCCACTGTCAATACTATAGCGTCTGTTCGTGCGCTGAAGCGCAACTACGAACCTTAATGACTTATCTACTTAATCTCAAGAGTAAAAAATTAAATAACGGTTGTCCAATATATTTTTCACTACCAAGTAATATGTAAAAGATATTAATTGTTGAGACGAGGTGCGTCTCTTCTTATAGCTAGTTAAATGGAACTACGACACCTGCGCTACTTTGTTACCCTGGCAGAAGAACTACACTTTGGACGTGCAGCAGAACGATTGCACATTGCCCAGCCTCCTTTGAGTCAACAAATTCGCCAATTAGAGATAGAACTTGGCTTCGATCTGTTTTATCGCACCAAACGAAAAGTACAGCTGACAGAAGCAGGGTTGGTTTTTCTAGAAGAAGCGCAACAAATTTTGAAACAGCTTGAACAGGCAATCCAAATTGGACGACAAACGAGTCGTGGTGAAATTGGGCGGTTATCGCTCGGCTTTGTCAGTTCTGCTGCGTATAATGTTTTACCAAAAATTCTCCGCACTTTCCGAACGTGTCTTCCGGATGTGGTTCTGGAATTACGCGAATTGACAACGTTTCAGCAAGTGCAATGGCTTAGAGAAGGACGAATCGATGTTGGATTTATCCGGCCACCTATTGAAGAGACTGGGTTTAAGACAGAAACCATTTTTCGGGAACCATTGGTTGTGGCATTGCCAAAAACACATCCTTTAGCAAATCAACTCAACTTATCATTGGCATCCCTTTGCAAGGAACCTTTTATTTTCTTTTCTCGGATACATGCTCCCGGACTTTACGATACCCTCATTAGTCTGTGCCAACAAGCAGGTTTTAGTCCGATGGTTGTGCAGGAAGCAATTCAGATGCAAACAATTGTTAGTCTAGTGGCAGCAGAAATAGGTGTTGCGATCGTACCCGCTTCTCTCCAACACCTGCAACGAACAGGCGTGGTGTATAAGATTGTCCAAGAAACAACAAAAGAAGTGCCACTTAATATGACTTGGCGACAAGACGACATCTCTCCCACCGGACAACGATTTATAGAAGTTGTCAGAAATCTTTCCCAACAATGGCAAGCGGATATGGAATGATGAGCTTATGACCATATTCTAAATTAAAAATGTATAAATAATTTTATGGAATAACACTGAATTTTATTGAGCAGTTCCAAAGGAATATTAAGCTATTGATTATTCTATAATGCTTGTGTAGTCAAGCTTATAAGACATGGTATTAAACACAGATTTATATTTATTTTATCCTTTTCTCCTTCCTCTTTCCCCCGTGGTTCTCAAAAACGTAGGCAATATATATTTTTTTCAATATTTATTATTGACTTATTAAATAATTTAAAAGTCGAACTTCACATATATATACTTAGTTTCTGGATATTGCGTAAATTAAATGACTAAAAACCCTTTCGACCAATTTTCAAAGCAGTATTTTGAAGAATTTTTATCTCCCTTAGGTGAGGTAAGGACAAATTATGAAATTCCAGGGGAACCGAGGTTTGTTGATATTTGGTTTACGCCATCAACTCATCTGACAACCTCTCCACAAGAATTAGGAATTTTAGCACGAATAGCCGCAACACCCTGTTTACTAGAACCGTTTCGTAAACAACCAACTGAAAGAGAAATTCGTAGCTGCTTAGGAAAGTTAATTCACCTAGAAGCTGACTTGCACCGTCAAGCGAATCGAGATGAAGACACGATTTCTTGGGACTTACCACGATTATGGATTATTGCTGCTGCTTGTTCGGATAAGTTGCTAAATAAATTAATTGCAAGTGAAGATGAAACTTGGCTACCAGGTATTTACTTTCCGTCAAAAGTGTTTTTAACTGGAATTATTGCAATTGATAAGTTACCCCGTACTCGAGAAACTCTGTGGTTGAGAATTTTAGGTAAAGGACTTATACAGCAACAAGCGATTGCCGAGGTCATGGCTCTACCCAAACAAGACATTAAACGCTCTACTGTTATAAAGCTGCTTGCGACTTGGAAAGTTAGTATAGAAGTAAGTAGCGAGATTGATGCTGAAGAAAGGGAATTAATGATGAACTTATCACAAGCTTATTTAGAATGGGAACAAGAGACTGAGCTTCGGGGAGTGGAGATCGGCAAGGAGATCGGCAAGGAGATCGGCAAGGAGATCGGCAAGGAGATCGGCAAGGAGATCGGCAAGGAGATCGGCAAGGAGATCGGCAAGGAGATCGGCAAGGAGCAGGAGCGGCGTGAAATTGTGGAAAACTTACTTTTAGCGCGTTTTGGTGAATTGGACTCACAGTTAGCGGCAATTGTTCAGCCAATATTGAATTTACCAGCTATTGAGTATGCGGGTTTGCTATTGCAGTTTTCGAGCTTGTCACGCGAGGATTTATTGGCGCGGTTTGAGTAGTTTGATTTAAAGCAATTCAATAAGTATAAACTCGGTAATGTTCAATGGTTTTTGGCATCGGTGAATTGTCTGGTTTGTTCGTAAAACAAGCCGAGAGTACCTTTAGTTATTTTGACTCGTCTTCATTCTCCACAAGAAAGCAACCAATCCTACAGCAGCTAACAACAGTATTGCAGCTATGCGAAAGGTTTGTTGATAACCTATGACTAATGCTTCAGGAGGCGCGGTTGTTACATCTGTGGCAAAGGAACCCGAGAGAGTCAGCAATGCAAACAAAGTACTCATGATCGCCAATCCTGTGGTTTGTCCCAACGTCCGAGACAAAGATAGCAATCCAGAAGCAATACCTAAGCGTTCTGGAGGAACCTGACCTAAAATAGCACTATTATTGGGTGACTGAAACATTCCAAACCCAATACCGTAGGGGACAACTCGGACAATATACCCTAGTTCTGTCAAGTGAGCATCAAAAGTACTGATGGCAAGACAGCCAATTGTCATTAGCAGCAATCCAATCAGACTAATGATCCTGGTTCCAAATCGATCAGATAAATTTCCCGAAAAAGGGGCAAAAATCCCACCTAAGACAGGCGAAACTGCCAGTAATAAACCTACCTTCTGGGTGGAATAATGGAGAACTAATTCGAGAAAGAAAGGCGTAATAAAAATCACTCCTGTAATCACCACAAACACTAGCAATGCTGTTAATAAGCTGAGGCTAAACTGCATATTGCGAAACATCTGCAAGTCCAGCATTGGCTGAGTGATATGAGATTCAAGCCATAGAAAACTTACCAAGCCAATAGCAGCGATCGCTAACAGCAAGAGCGTCTTGCTACTAGTAAAGCCGTGGTTTTGCCCTTCTGTCATCCCCACGGCAAAACAGACCAAGATTACTGTCATAATCAGTGCCCCCAGCCAATCAAATCGCTGTTTTTTATTATTCCTGATACTGGGTGGAACACTCCGAAGAACAACAAAACTCGCAAATATGCCAATCGGCACATTAACTAAAAAAATGGTACGCCAGCCAGCAATATTGATCAGCAAACCCCCGACTGTGGGGCCTAGTGCAACCCCCAAAGAAACCACCGCACCGATGATCCCCAATGCTCGTCCCCGTTCAGATTGGGGAAAAACCTCAGTAACGATCGCCGCCCCCAGTGCGGAAATCATCACTGCTCCGAGTCCTTGTAGTGCGCGAAACCCAATCAACCAGTAATCTCCAGGTGCAAGTCCGCATAATAGCGAACTGAATGTAAACAGTATTAATCCTCCCAGGTACAGTTGTTTCTTCCCAAGCATATCTCCCAGACGTGCTGCACCTAACACTACTGCCGTCACAACTAGCAGATAGCTCAAGACAACCCATTGAATTGTCGCAAAGTTCGTATGAAAGACATGCACCAAAGTGGGTAAAGCAATGTTGACAATACTGGTGTCGATAGTAAACATGAGTACACCAAGCCCCACTCCTAACATTGCCCACCACTTTGCTGATGTACCATTTGGCGGTTTAGTAGAATTTATATTTAAGTTCTCATTTATACTCATGTTTTTATGAACGAGTTACTGCTTTTGAGTACACTTTTTTAATTCTGAAGCGTATTGAGAATTAACTATTCTCTCAGAGAACCACATGATTGAGATAGTTCGTCTTCGTCTATTCAACTTTTATCATAAAGTTTTACAGAACTTTATTTATAATACTTTAATAGTTAGCAGCCTAACTATTATTTTCTTAGCTAAAGCCCTTGCTTTTTGGCTTTTTGCTGGCTTCTAATTCTGAAATCCCTTGATCTTCTTGCTTTGATTCTGTTTGTTCTTCTTTGTAAATTTCCAATTTGTGTTTGCTTTTGAATTGGTCTGATGATTGTGGTAAGGAACTATTGTTAGAATTATGCTATTGAAAAGGTGCAAAGTTTGAGTAATCTTACGGAGAAAGTGAGCTAAGTAGGCAGGAAGCTATAAATAATAACAGGTGAAAATACCGGAATTTCAAATTTTGATGGTCCTTGTGAATTTTATGTGAACTAAATTTAAATAAATTGTATTTTCCTCTATATTTTATCAAGATTGACCAAGTAAAGAATTTAGATGAGTTCGACTTTGGTTTGTAGATGGATAAGAGGGTAGTATTTCGCTAGGGGTGTATGGGATATTATCCAATCAGAAATTACGTTAATGCTTCTTCTCTATTCACTGATGAGGACATTCTGAATTCTTACTTGTTCATTTTTCCCATAACAAGGACCTTCTATGCATTTTGATATCCGAGAACTGATTGACCTTGAGAAACTACGAAATATAATTAACTTATATGGCTATTGGCCTGTTTGGGCAATGGTCTTCGCTGAATCAGGATTACTTATAGGTTTTTTTCTACCAGGAGATAGTTTACTGTTCTTAGCAGGCTTTGTTGCATCTCTTCCTCAGTCATCACTGAACATTGTAGTTTTGATATTTGGCTCTTTTGTTTGTGCCGTCTTAGGCGATAATGTTGGATACGCGACTGGTTACAGATTAGGGCGCAAATTATTTCAGAAGGAAGATTCATGGTTATTTAAGAAGAAAAATTTGGAAAAAACCCAAAATTTTTATCAAAAGCATGGTAACAAAACGATTGTAATAGCACGTTTTACGCCAATAATTCGGACTTTCGCACCAATTGTCGCTGGTATTGGTGCCATGCGGTATAAAACATTTATGTTTTATAACTTAATAGGTGGCTTTCTTTGGACTCTTGGGATCACTCTATTAGGATTTTTCTTAGGTAAATCTGTACCTGCAGAACAACTAGATAAGTATTTGTTACCGATTATTGGGTTAATTATCGTGATTTCTTTACTTCCATCCATCATTCATATAATTCAAGAGAACAGATCTAGTAAACATTGAGTGAAGAATCGACATCATAATTGCCTCTTGCCGGCTGCCGTCACGCCTTCTTATTAAACTCAGAACTCAGTGTTTAAACTCATCCCACCCTTAAAAACAGTGGGATTTCGCGTCCAAAGTTCCAAGAGTTATAAATCCTAAGTAAAAGAGTAATTTTACTTAGTCTTACTCTTTTTACAAAGAAAGGCAGAAGTACGAAGGCAGCTATGCTGAAGGTTTGAAATATTAATAAAACTTTAGTTGTGGGTCTAAAGCCCACTTTAAAAGAAAATGTATTTCGATAGCACAGCGCGAGAAATACGGCGTCCTTATTTCAATCCCACGTTTTTAAGCGTGGGTTTCCTTCAGCATAGCTGCCTTCAGCATAGCTGCCTTCTGAATTCAGACTCATTGCTCTTTGACAAATGACGTCGTTGGTGTACTGCAATACGCTGCTATTTTCCGAAACAGCATCACAGCTGATAGCGTCAAACAAAGAAAAATATGATTGTGGACGTGACAGCTTGAAAACGCGATCTAATTACTGGCAACTTCTACCGTATATCCAACCCCAGTGGCAAACCATCGTTAAGGGGTTTATTGGCATTTTAGGTTATGTGCTGGCAACATTAGCTCTAATCGAGCTTGCAGGGAAATTGGCAACTCCTTTCGGAAGGGGTAATGTGATAGCGATCGCCCAACTTGCGTTTTTTCTTGCGGGAGTGTTTCTTGTACGCGGTTTTTTTCAGTCTGTACAAGATATATACATGGCAAAAGCTGCTTTACAAGTTGCCTTAGCTCTCCGCAAGCAGGTTTACTCCCACCTGCAAAAACTTAATCTCAGCTATTTTGAAACAGCAAAAGCAGGTGATTTATCTTACCGTTTGACGGAAGATGTTGATCGCGTTGGAGAAGTGGTGAATAAACTCTTTCACGATTTTGTCCCCTGTGTTTTGCAGTTAATAGCAATTCCTATCTATATGATCTACTTGAATTGGCAACTGACGCTGGCGACGGTGATTGTTGCACCGCTAATGGGTATTTTAATTGGCTGGTTTGGCGAACGTTTACGCAAGTTCTCTTTAAAAAGTCAAAATCGCGTCTCGAATTTGTCGGCTATTCTGACAGAAGTTTTTGGCGGTATCCGTTTGGTGCAAGCTTTTGCCGCAGAAAATTACGAAATTGCCAGGTTTAGCCGTGAAGCTGAACGCAGTCTGCAGGCAAAATATTTAACTGAACGAATAAAAGCGATTCAAATTCCAATTGTGGGATTTCTCGAAGCCTTAAGTGCGCTATCACTCTTATTAGTGGGTGTATGGCAAATTCAAAAACACAATTTGACGGTGACTGAGTTTTTCAGCTACCTTGCAGCTGCGGCATTATTAATCGATCCTATTGGTCATACAACAAATAATTATAATGAGTTTAAGCAGGGTGAGGCGTCTGTTGACCGCGTTTTTGAGTTATTGGCAATCAAACCAACGGTGGAAGAAAAACCAGACGCCATCGTCCTTCCTGCTGTCACTGGTAAAGTTGAATACCGTCATGTCTCCTTTGCTTACAAACCCGGTGAACCAGTTTTAAAAGATATCAATTTGTTAGCATTGCCAGGAGAAGCGATCGCACTAGTTGGTGCTTCTGGTGCTGGGAAAACAACTTTCGTAAATCTCCTACCCCGCTTTTATGACTCCAGTGGTGAAATTTTTATTGACGGTGTCAATATCCGTGATGTAAAACTTGACAGTTTGCGACGACAAATTGGCATTGTTCCCCAAGAAACAACAATGTTTTCTGGGACAATTGCTCAAAATATTGCTTTTGGACAAGATTCTTTCGATTTGGAAGCTGTTGAGAAAGCAGCGAAAATTGCCAACGCTGATCTATTTATTACCCAACTACCAGATGGTTACTACACTTGGGTGGGAGAGAGAGGGGTAAATTTATCCGGTGGGCAAAGGCAAAGAATTGCGATCGCCCGTGCTGTCTTACTTAACCCAAGAATTTTAATTCTCGATGAAGCCACATCCGCACTAGATTCTGAATCGGAAGCTTTGGTACAGGAGGCTTTAGAAAGACTCATGCACAAACGGACTGTATTTATTATTGCTCATCGTCTTAGTACAGTCAGACGATGCGATCGTATTTTAGTTTTAGAACGAGGGCAGATTGTAGAATCGGGAACTCACGAAGAGTTGTTAGCACTCGAACGTCGCTATGCCCGATCCTATGCACGGCAGTTTAGTTGAACTGAGATTTCTCACCAACTTTGGCGATCTTCAAAAAATAGTAGCCGGTGATACACTTTTCCCTTATTAGTAAAATCACTTCACGCAAGTTTTCACTGTGAGCAATTAAGCCATTAGCATTGTAAGCAACATATTGATTTCGATACAAATCTAACAACATCTGACGGTTGTGGTTCAACCACTTGAGCATTTCGCGGCTTTCATTGTGAGAAGGTGTTTCACTCATATATATTGCAATTTTTGATACTCTCCGGGCGTTCAGCCACGGGGATTATTAAGATATTGCTATCTTAATATCCCCTTCTGCGTGGGTTCCACTCTCGTAATCACGTTTGCTCAAAGAGCGTAAAAAATTCAAATATGAGGGCAAAAGCAAAGAATTGTGATCGCCCGTGCTTTGGTTCCCACTCGTTGAGGATTTCTGCAATTCCATCTTTACTTCTTTCCTCAACTCTCTAACAGTTGGATAAATTTTATACCGATAACCTTTTTTGAGGAATTGCTTGTAACAATATACCGTAGGCGATCACTATTGTATATTTGTAGTGTAATCAGGGTAAGCGCATTTAATTTTGTAGCTGAAAATACAGAAAATTTGACCAAGAGATATAAAGAGAATTAAATTTGCGTATTAAATATGTTAAGTAGTACGCTAATAATTAAAGCGTATATTTTAGATCAGGGTCAGTCTCGGTTTTTGGAATAGGTTAAGCTAATATTAAGTTCATGAGCTTACAATTTGAATGGGATAACCAAAAAGCAAGACTTAATCTTAAAAAGCATAACATCGACTTTGAAGAAGCCAAGGCTGTTTTTCGAGATCCTCTCGCCTATATTTTTGATGATCAATGGCATTCTATCGGTGAAAAACGAGAAATTATTATCGGACACGATGATCAAAATCGCCTTTTATTAGTTGTTTTTACTGAAAGGAATCAAATAATCCGTATTATTAGCGCACGTTTAGCAACTAAGAAAGAACATCAAGACTATGAAGAATACACAAAATTCTGAAAACAATCAAAATTTAGAGGATGACCTACTTCCTGAATATAACTTTGATTATCATCAAGCACGTCCTAATCGTTTTGCTACTCAGGTAGATGAGACAAAAATAACTATTACCTTGGAATCAGATGTCGCCAAAGTTTTCAAGACTTCTGAAGATGTCAACAAAGCACTTAGAGCCATTCTATCTGCTATTCCTGAACAATAAGTGCTTTTAGTGGGTTAGCGGTAGCTTACCGTAGGTATTGCCTCTCTTCAAAAAACTAAAATTTCTCATTCACCGTAACGCACCTTGACACTGAATTTTATCGGTGGGTGACGTGATCGCTCATCCAACTTAGAGGGTGTTTGAAAAGTTTTGAGGGGTAAAATTTTATGCCAATCGCCTCACCATGATCCGGATCATGGCAAGATAGATAAACGTCTCTGATGTTTCCGGCAAAAACTCAACGTCTGTTGACCAACCGCCGATACCCCATGAGCCAACCAAAAGTGCGCTCGACAACCCAACGTTACTATAGTTTTTCTAAATAGCTGAGGAGATCTGCCATTTCTTGGTAATTTGGTTGAAATTTAGGCATTGGAGGCGTTTCTCCACTGGTAACTTGGTGGATTATACCATAACGGGACTTGCGCTTGGAAATGGCTTGCAAACTGGGGCCTACGAGTCCGTCTGCTAGAAAGCCATGACAATCAGCACAATTGATTTGAAAGATAGCATGTCCTTGAATTGGATCGCCTCTACGTGACAGAACGCTTTGGAAGTAGGGATCGGAGTCTCTTAGGATGCGAACAGCAAAAAAGCCCAAAAGGACTGCTAGCAGAATCGCCAAAGCTATCATAGCGATCCGCTGAATCAGAATTTCAGGTTTGGTAATCTGGTTATGCAAAAGTTTTGCTGTTGATGTCAAAGTGTACAGAAAGTTTTCTTTTCATACACATAGCTTAAAAGTTCTTGATTGTGTCTGCAAGCACAAATTAAAGTTTTCAATTGCCAAATTGTCCATAACTTCAAGATAAGCCAAATAAGAGTCTTGAGGGTAGGTAGAGGAGCCCTTGAGGCTGGGGCTTACAGGTGTAGGTTTTTTACTTTTGGGTGTTGGCAAGATTTGGGAGACAAGGTGGGAAAGTGAACAAGGAGGGAAAACAGAACCGTTTATGGGACGGTACTAACTGACGGGAATTAGCTCAAATGGGCTTTTTCCGTTAAAGAATCTTCCTTGTCTGCCTATCTTCTCATCCTTCAGGTCTTGCCTCAACCCAAATATTAAAAACAAAGCTCTTGTGAGCGGGAGGCAGGTGAGGAAAAACTAAACTAATTGTCTATCAACTTTTCCCCCCTGCTGCTCTACTTACCTTGCTTCCTATGCTTTCTTTCTCTCCCCTATCCTTCATCTGATAAGATAAAGGATAGAAAGCATTCATATGAATAATTGCAAAGGAGATTTTAAGTGATTGAACCCCTACTTGATGGCATTGTACTGGGTCTGATATTCATAACTCTGAGCGGCTTGTTTTACAAAGCCTATCAGCAGTATAAGCGTGGCAATCAACTCGGTATATAAACAAAGGACATGGGGAGGAGCGACTCGCTACTCCCTGATCCTATAGAATGTTACAGCTGTATTCCCATAAACTTTTTCGCGGCAGATTTCCCAAGCAGCAATGACTGTTGGCGTATAGTCGTGAGTGCTATGTTCGACTGCTATTTCACCATTAGGATCTAAAAGCTCGTAGTGAGCGATCGCCTCTAAGACTGGTTGATACAATCCACTGGCATAGGGTGGATCGAAGTATATCCGCTCAAATTGCTGTCCTGAAAGCTTCGGCAACCAATCTCGAACATCTCCCCGCAACACTTGAATTTTCTGTTCAGCATTGGCTAAATGCCTCCAGTTTTCTTGGATAACGGCACAGGCGCGGCTAGATTGCTCAATTCCTGTCACTGAGAAGGCTTCTCTACATAAAGCCTCTGCACCCATTGAACCAGTACCAGCACACAAGTCTAGCCAGTGACAACCACCTATTTTTCCCTGCCAAATATTAAAGATTGCTTCCCTAACCCGTCCACTAGTGGGTCTAGTTTCTTTTCCTGGTAAAGTTTTTAACTGACGATTACCGTAAATTCTCAGGCTCATACCATTTTTGATGCTTGGATTTTGGGAAAGTGTTCAGCAAACCAACGCCCTTCTTTGGTTGGTTTCACAAATAAAGCAAACTTTCCTTAAAGGATTCTAAGAGCCTAGTACAGCGCGGCAGAAATAACCATACGTTATAAATATCTGAAGTAAGTGAGCGAGAATTCGCCCATGCGATCCTCAAATAGAAGCTTAAGACAAGAGAAATGAGGTTTTTCCGATTAAGTTAAGCTCTTACACATTTAAATTGCACGCTAAGCTGTGAGAGTTGTTCTTGGTCTTCTGTTGTCCAGGAAACAAATGACAGATTAGAGCGAAATAAAGTGTAACAGGAATATGTATCTAGGTTATCACACCAAAGAAACCCAGTCTCTTGTCAGGGTTTACAATTATTTACAAATGTGTTTTCAGGTATCGAAATATTAAGCGAGTTTTTACAGCGAATAGTGATCAGAACTCAGAATACTCCCAAGGAAGATTAAAGACAAAAAGAGTGTAATCTGACTTGCCATCTAGGAGCATATGTGAACACATGACTTTGTTTTGACAAATGTGTTCTGAGTTATTTATTGGTCATTCACCCTTGGTTACAAAAGACAAAAGACAAGGACCAAAGACCAAGTTATTAGGCAGCCACTTTTTCGCGAACTTGAGATACAAAGTTAGACAGAATTTGCAATCCGATGTTAGATGACTTTTCGGGGTGGAACTGGACTGCCATTAGGTTTTTATGAGCTATAGCTGCGGTTACAGTTTGGCTACCATGCGTAACCGTTGCAGCACAAACTTGTGGCTCAGCAGGATCTATATAGTAAGAATGGACAAAATAAACCCAAGGCTGAGATGGTAAATGTTCCCATAGAATACTTTTTGGTTGAGTCATATCAAGTTGATTCCAACCCATGTGAGGAATGGATATGCCTGCTTCTGGACGAAATCGGCGCACTTTCCCTTTGATAATTCCCAGTCCCGGTTTGGTCCCTTCTTCACTGGATTCAAAAAGAATTTGCAATCCCAAGCAAATTCCTAAAAAAGGTTTCCCTGATGCGATCGCTTCTTTTATTGGTTCTTCTAAACCACGCGCTCGCAGGTGTTGCACTGCTGGATCAAATGCACCGACTCCAGGTAAAACAACTGCATCTGCTCGATGCAATTCTTTTGAAGAATCAGTAATCTTGGGAGTTGCTCCAGCTTTTTCCAAGCCTTTGCAAACTGAGTGCAAGTTTCCCATGTCATAATCTAAGACTGCAATCACCGCCATTTACTTGCTCCCTGTAAATTTATAGTGGAGGCTCTCTCTATTTTAAATAATATTTCAAATAAAGGAAAAAATACTATTAATTTCCTTTGAAACTTCCTTGTCGATCAAAAGTTAAAGTTTGCTCTTGTGAGGGTCGTTTTTTGTCATTAGTCATTCGCCATTTTTATTTATCAACGGGTGGTCACAGTACTTTCACAAAGAAGTATTCCATCTTGGGAACGCGTTTCTATTTTGACTCGATAAAGTTGGTCTTTCATTCTTGCTTATTTTTGATTCATTATTTACAGACGGGCACTTCGGTAAAGCTGTTTGCATCTCTTAAAAGACAAAGTATGTATCTTTATGTTGCAATTAATACAATTTTTTATACGGATAAAACGTGCAAAGCTTTCTTATCTTCGCCTGATCTTCCATGTTGTTGTATGAGCAGCATTTATGCTGTTAGTAAGAGGAAGTTTCACACTCTTCTTTGCCTTGTTTCCCCGAACCTTCATGCTCTCAGTAAAAAAAATTAATAATTTCTTAATAATTTATTGAGGATTTAGATAAAGAACAAATAATAAAGTATGAGCGTCAACCTGATTTCAGTACTCAAGACGGTCATCCTATGACCCCCTGTTATGAAAAAAAATTATGACTTTCATCTCTAAAAATCGTTTTCTTGCTGACAAATTTACTAATATTTACCCCCGAAGCATACTTTATATGCTTGTTTTGGGTTTTTGCGCTCTATCAGAATTTTTACCAGAACTTGCTGCTGCACAATCTGCCAACATCAATTCAGCCATGCCTCCGGTGCCGACAACTACAGAAGCTTGCAGCAATCATTCAGGACAGGATAACCAGGGATCGCGTTTAATCACCACTGGTGTGCAGATATCTACTTGGCTCAGTGAACCATATTTGGGCGTACAAAATCTTGTGGAAGGACTTGGTCCTTATGTATTAGCTTACCTAAATCGCAGCCCCTGGCCATACATTAACGACCGGGCAAAGTTGGCAAGAGTCCCTATTATCAGATATCACGACATCCGGTCTCAAAAAAAAGGATTCTTCGATCTTACGTCTGATGAATTAGAAAAACAGTTCGAGTTGATCAAAGACCAAGGTGTAACTCCTATCAGTCTTAATCAGCTCATGACTCATTTGCAGACAGGACTACCACTACCAACAAAACCAGTTCTATTGACATTTGATGATGGTTATAAAGGGCATTATCAGTATGTTTATCCTTTACTAAAAAAATATAATTATCCTGGATTGTTCTCAGTTTCTACAGACAGTATAAATAATAACACAGAGCAAAAGCATGTGAGTTGGGAACAGCTACGGGAGATGGCAGCCAATCCTTTAGTGACAATTGCATCTTATAGTGTCACTCACCCTGATGATTTAACCAAAGTTTCCGATGAGCAATTACAAAAGGAAACCGTAGACTCTAAGAATGTTCTCGAAACGAAGTTAGGTACGAGAGTCCGCTACTTTGCTTATCCATCAGGCAAATATGATGAGCGAGTCGCACGCTCAGTCTACAGTGCAGGGTATGAATTGGCATTGACAATGAATGATGCGGATGAACGGTTTGCAGGTGCATCAAACACTTTACTGACGGTTTCTCGCTTTAGTGAATCGAAATTAAAAGATGCGATCGCTCAAGCTTGGGGAGGACCAGAATTACCGCACTGGAAAATGGGCTTTGACTTTACGAGTCCTGTTCAAGAAACTGCCACGACTATTGACAAAATTAAACTTGTTATGGTAAAAGGTGGCAAACCAATCACTATTCATGCAAGCAGCCGTTATCAAGTTAAAGAGATTTTGGCGAGGAGTGGTACGAATGCTGTAGCTGCCGTAGACGGAGGCTTCTTTTCCTTAAAATACTTAGATTCCAATTTTATGATCGGACCTGTGATGAGTCAGGTGACACATCAATTTATTCCTGGAGATCGTAATGATATTCCCAAATTAGCTGGACGCCCTCTGGTACTGATTAGCCCTAGTGCAGTGCGCTTTATTCCCTTCGATCCAGGAAAGCACAACACCTTAGAAGGACTACAAGCCGAGATGCCAGAAGTTACCGATGCATTTGTGGCTGCGGCTTGGCTAGTGAAAAACGGTCAACCACAACCAGCAAGTTCCTTTAATGGTTTATATGGTTTTGATATCCCGCGTTTTCGTGCTTTTTGGGGTATTAACCAAGAACAACAACCACAAATCGGTGTTTCTCTTGAATCTGTTGATTCAGTCTCTTTGGGAGCGGCATTAGCTAAAACTGGATTACAGGATGTGGTCATGGTTGATTCAGGTCAGAGTACATCCTTGGTTTACCAAGGACAATCTCTCGTCAAACATGTGCCTCGTCCAGTACCTCATGCAGTTGCACTCATCCCACCAGAGTCAATGATGAATCACATAGATTGTAACGTAGTCGAAAAAACAAACAACCAGGAATCTCGCGTCACACTTGCAGTGTATAAGCATAAGCGTCCAAGAAATCGAGATAACAATCCAAAATAAATTTCTGCAACGACTAAGTACAGTACGACGTTAATGAGAGTGGATAATGTAGTTGTTCGCTTTTTCGCCTTCAGGCTAGACAGCGCACGGACAGATTCTTCCCTTGGGAAACCAACGCTCTTATCCTCTGTCGGGAAAGCCGTCATTCGCGCTCTTATCCTCGGACGTACTGTCCTCAGCTACAAATTATTTCTTTGTAAAAAAAGGATAATCAGTGAATATTAGTTCTCGGATTCAACAAGGCTTTCCTACCGTGCAAGTACGACGGCTCCTGCTCATCGCCATAGTAAACAGCCTAGAACTCCTAGCCGCCTGTACGGCACAACCAGTAAGCCATATAACTGCCCCAACAGCACAACCAGTAGCTCAAAGGATCGCGTCTAAGCCAGTTGAGTCCGTCAAGCTCAAAACGAGCGATGGCTGGACGATTGTGGGGAATCTCTATCAGCCATCAGGGAAGACACAAGGTGCGATTGTTTTGCTTCACCAACGCAACGGGACAGCAGCAGACTGGCAACCCCTGGCGACAGCACTTCAACAATCAGGCTTCAGCGTTTTAGCAATTGACCAACGTGGTGCTGGACGTTCTACTCAGGGCCCTGGACCGACAGGTGATAATGCGCCTTGGCAAACGGAACAAGACATTGCGGCAGCTATAGCGAGCTTCCCCAAACTGCTGCCCATTGGGCTGGCAGGAGCCTCTTACGGTGCGAACAACGCTCTCATTTACGCAGCCTCACATCCTCTTCAGGTGAAAGCCCTAGCTTTGTTCTCGCCTGGAGCTAACTACAATGGTTTAGATGCTTTGGCAGCAGGGCGCTCTAATCACTCTGCTTTGCTCATCTACCACAGCCGCGACGATAGCATCGCTGGATCAGGACCGCAACAAATTAACACACTCTCTCCTGCCCAAAATCATAAGTTGGTAGTCCTGAACGGCACCGCCCACGGTACGGCTTTACTAACACCGCAAGTCATCCGTGATGTCGCTAAGTTTTTCCAAAGTAGTTTAAGCTGACCATAAGCACATTTTTATACTATAATCGATACAAGTATTTAGCTGAGTTCTTTAACTAAATTGAGTAGACAGAGTGATGCTCTGAACTGCTCAGTTTTCTTCATTTGGGTAGTTTTGGCACGCCAGAACGGATAAGCGATCCTCGATTGATGGTAGGTTAAAGGCAGGCAAAGCTAACAACGACTATGCAAGAATTAGGGACAACTTCATCCGAAGGGTATATTCTGGCACTAGACTTAGGGACAACCGGTAACCGTGCTTTTGTGTTTAACACTGAAGGCAAAATTGTTTCTTCTGCATACAAAGAACTGACGCAATATTACCCTCAGCCAGGATTGGTGGAACATGATCCTCAAGAAATCTGGCAAGACACTTGTTGGGTAATGCAAACCGCGATTGGCACTGCTGAGATTAACAAGAGTGAAATTGCCGCTATTGGATTGACAGTGCAACGCGAAACTTGTTTAATTTGGGACAGAAGAACCGGACAACCACTTCACAATGCTATTGTCTGGCAGGATCGCCGCACGGCTCCTTTATGCAATCAATTGCGGGAACTTGGACTAGATAAAGAGATTCATGATCGCACTGGACTTGTGGTTGATGCTTACTTCTCCGCTTCCAAGTTCCGGTGGCTTTTGGACAATTTGACAGACATTGACCTCAACAACGTATTAGCAGGCACAATTGATACCTGGATACTGTGGAAACTTACAGGCGGGATTCATGCTACCGATCACAGCAATGCCAGTCGCACAATGCTGATGAATCTAAAAACTTGTGAGTGGGATGAGACACTACTAGATAAATTCAAGATTCCCGCTCATATTTTACCTAAGATTAAACCAAGCTTAGGAGCATTTGGAGTGACAGATGCGACTTTATTTGGTGTGGAAATTCCTATCACTGCCATTTTAGGAGATCAGCAAGCAGCTTTGTTTGGTCACGGTTGCGATCGCCCTGGAACTATGAAATGTACTTACGGCACTGGTAGCTTTTTAGTCGCTAATACAGGGGACGAGATTATCCGCTCCCAAAATAAATTAATTTCTACAGTGGCATGGACGCAAGTATCCCAAAAAGGCACTCTCGACATAAGCTATGCCTTAGAAGGCAGTATGTTTACGACAGGAGCATGTATCCAATGGTTACGTGATGGAATAAAACTCATCACAACTGCTGCGGAAACAGAAGACATGGCAAATCAAGTTGCAGATAATGGCGGAGTTTATTTTGTACCAGCATTTAGTGGATTGGGTGCACCCCACTGGGATATGAGTGCCAGAGGAGCCTTTTTCGGAATAACTGGAGGAACACAAAGAGAGCATTTAGTCCGCGCTGTGTTGGAGGCGATCGCCTACCAGGTTGTGGAAGTGGTGCAGGCAATTAATGCATCAAGTCATACTCCTCTTAGTTCGTTAACTGTTGACGGAGGTGCTTGCGAAAACAATTTCCTCATGCAGTTTCAAGCAGATGTGCTAGGAATTCCTGTTGAACGTCCGACAATGCGCGATACAACCGTTCAGGGTATTGCATTTGCGGCTGGACTTGCGGCTGGATTTTGGGATAGTTACGAAGCACTAGTGCGTCAACGGCAAATAAACCGTTCGTTCTCACCCGGTATTGGACAACATCAAGCATTAGCAAACTTCGTCACCTGGCTTCATGCAGTTGAACGTGCTAAGTATTGGGTTGAGTAGCTAGATTGAGGCAAGTGCATTTTTCATTTATTTTTACCAACAATTACATCATTAGCTAAAAATGACGAATTCACGTCCAATTTTACGATATTTTGACGATGGGAAGGGCAGAGCTGAACTTCAACGCCTGATCTTCATTTACGGTAGTGTTCCATTTGAAGATAAAACAATATCGTTCCCAGAATATGCACGCATGCGGGAAAGTGGAGAACTCCCTTTCGAGCAGTTCCCTACTCTTGAAGTTGGTGACACCATAATAAGTCAATCATGCGCCATAGCTCGGTATGCGGCAAAAGAAGCCGGATTGTATCCATCAGACACTGTGCAAGCTGCCATATCAGACATGGTTGTCGATGCATGGAGAGATCTGCTAGACCTTTTATACGGTTGCTATGTTGACCGCATTGTGGAAAATAATCGATTAATCATGAAAATGAGGGATGTATCGGCGAAAGTCGAGCGGTTAGGTGAGTACTTCACCGTAACTGTGCCCATGCACTTCAAAAGATTTGAACTCCTGATTGAAAGCAACGTTGGCTCTCCATTTCTTGTTAGTCCATCATTAACATGGGCTGATTTAGCAGTGTTTGATATTTTATGTACATTAGATGAAAATGCACAACTTTGGATAACTCCATCTACATTCTTTTATATACCCGAGCCGAATGGACCATTACGACCCCCAAAAGAACTGCTTAAGCTATATCCAAAACTTAATGCGCTATATTCAATAGTCAGTCAAACACCTTCAATTGCCGCTCGGCTTCAAACTCATCCATACTAAATCAACCTCACAAGAGCACCTTCTCTGTCAAAACATCTCCGCTTTTAGAAACGTTTCCAAGAGCCGGAAATGAGTGTCCGGAAACTCAATTTATCTGACAATCGCGAGACTTTTTATAGTAAAGTTATGTAATCTTAAACGGTGATCAGAAATTATTATTACCGTTTCGAGCTAAAAAAGCCCTACTCAATCTGGTAGGGACATCAATATAACGTAAGGCAATGTTAGTACAAACTGATACTCACGAGCTACGGTCCGCTCTTACGAAATTGGCTGATATTCGCAACGATGTTCATTTAATTGAGATATGGCTGAAGGAATGGCAACGCGAAAGTAAAGAAAGCTTGCGTGACTACAAGCGAGAGATTGAAAAACTTTTGATGTTTGTCGAGTGTAAGGCGATCTCTACAGTGAGTTACAACGGTTCACGACTGTGCGTAGTAGGTTAAGAGATTGTTTGATTTATGCTGTGCCTCATAGAGAGTAATTTCAATGGAGACAAAAGATCAACGCCGCCGCGATCGCATCAAATCACTTCTACTACGCCGTTCGTCGCTGACAACACTTTCGTTGTTTGGTTTTCTCGCAATTATTTTATTGATTTGGAAAGTTCCACAATGGCAGGCAAGAGGTATCGCTGATCCTAAAGACCGTGCAACAATCGAGAATGCCGCCCGTGGTACTTTTGTTCAAACTATTGGCGGACTCTTTTTCTTCATCACAGCTTATTTTACATTGCAAAACCTCAAAGTCACACAACAAAATCTAGCGCTCACGCAACAAACCCTTATTGCCACTCAAGAAAATCAAGTCACAAAGTGCTTCACTATAGCGATTGAACAATTAGGCAATACAAGTATTCATGTTCGGCTCGGGGCAATCTATGCACTAGAACGAATCTCTCAACATTCTACCAAAGATTACTGGCAGGTCATGGAAATTCTCACTGCATACGTGTGTGAGATATCCCCTTATCCACCCAGAAGTGAAGCAGACAATCAGCTTCCTTCTCGTATGAAGACAGATATTCAAGCAGTTCTGACTGTAATCACTAGACGTGCAAAAAGCTATGGACAGGGTGAGGAAAATCCTCTTGAATTAAGTAAAAGTCACCTTTTTGAAGCGAACCTGAGAAGAGCAAATCTGGGGGGAGCCAACTTGATGGAAGCCAACCTGGAGGGAGCCAACCTATGGAGAGCAAACCTGGAGAAAGCCAATTTGTGGGGAACCAACCTGGTGGAAGCCAACCTAGTGGAAGCCAATCTGTGGGGAGCGAACTTGGTGGAAGTCAACCTGTGGGGAGCCAACCTTGTGGAAGCCAATCTAGGAGGAGCAAACCTGATGGGAGCCAACCTGATGGAAGCCAACTTGGTGGAAGCCAACTTAGTGGGCACCTACCTGGTGTTAGCCAACTTGATGGGAGCTAACTTGATGGGAGCCAAAAACCTCACTCCTGAGCAAGTTAAAAAAGCCAAAAATTGGGACAAAGCAATATACGACGAGAGATTTAGCGAGCAACTAGGGCTTTAACACTCTCCAGTACGCTCAGCCATGGAGATTTTTAAGACATCGCTGCCAATTCTTCAGTTGTTGGTGTAGCAAGGGATGATTATCTTTCAGGCTTAAAATATAATCGGCATTTCCGGCGATAATTTTCTGGGCAATTGATTTTAGTGTACCCATTGCATCAAAGCGTGATAATGCAACCGGATTAGAACTTACAAAGAAAGGCAGAAGTACGTTCAAAGCAGCGTCTCCGACAGGAGAAGGCAGCTATGCTGCTATGTTTAAAATATTAATAAAAAATGAGCGTTGTGGGTAAGACAGCCCACTTTAAAAGAAAATGTATTTTGATAGCACAGCGCCGAACTTGTGGCGTCCTTATGTAAAGTCTGCCCTTGGAAGCTTCCAAGGGCGAGCTTTACGTAAAATCTGCGGCAAAGCTCGCGCCTTGGGAGTATCCCCCCGGCAGACAATGGAAGCGAGTACTCACGGACGCGAGTTTTACTTCAATCCCACGTTTTTAAGTGCTGGTATCATAGCAGCATAGCTGCCTTCTGAAGTAAATCATTTGAACAAGCTTTCATTAAATGCACCTGAAGATACTTTGTTCTACGCTTACCATAGCTGTATGTGATTTGAATGAGAAGCGCTATATTTCAACAAAAAGCAGGTATATGGCGATCAGTCTTAGTTTGGTAGGTTTTAGCAATAAGGGCGAGGCGTTTAACCTCATACGTTGAGAGCGAGTAGAACTGATGGTTATTGATAATTTGACTAATTTCTTCTGCCCATTGATCGTAGGTTGAACTACCGATGATACCTTCACTCGATTGAATGTAGTTTACCAAAACTTGGGTTTGCAATTTGAAGGCGTTTCTTTGCCAACTGTTGGTACATTGCAACAAATATTCATAGTCCGCAAACACTCGAAAATCTGGATTCCACGACGGGCAATTATTTTTATAGTGGGTAAAGCCGTTACTGTCAAATATCTGAGTCTGGTGTCGGAGTTCTTCTAATGAGCAATCTGGATGGCTAGGACAGCAAAACTCAATTCCTTTGCGAATAATTTTACCATCTCTAGTCACATCGCGGCGGCGGTTCATTGAAGTCATGCTATATCTAATTTGAGGATTAGCCTGAAAGAACTGTCTTGTTGAGGCAATAAATTCAACTTGTAAACTGTTGTCATCATCAAGATAGCTGATAATTTCCCCTGTGGCGGTTTCTATTCCTAAGTTACGTGCATGACATAACCCAAATCCAAAATTTGGCTGGGGTATCTGTGGGAGTCGATGGCGGGTATTATCCCGCGCACCTCTCCATATAATCCGAGCGT
>JAQYWO010000070.1 GCA_029379215.1 Rhizonema sp. PD37 | reverse complement strand
TACATGAACAACATCAAATCTTTAAATTATTTGCTTAAATAATTTGTCATGTAAACCTGTACCAGCTATGTTATCTTCTAAATTTCTGTTAATCTGTAATTAAATTTTCGAGATTACCAGAGAATAACTGCGTATCTAATATTTACAAAAACTGTGCTATAAAGTACTGTCATGTCAGTGACTGACAATTCCACGTGTGAAGGAGCCATGAAGTGGAAAACCGTAAGTCGTTTGTTTGGTCGCAAGGAACACTAGTTGCGTTATTTGCCTTGGGTGGGAGTTTGGGTCTTGGCTTGATTTTACCTGTAAATCGAAATGCCTCTGACGCTCAAACCAGACAGGCGATAAATTCTAAAGATACAATCGCTCAAGTAGGAACAGAGCAGCGCATTGAGAAATTAAAGGCATCAATGTTAACTGCTTGGCAGGAAGAAGCAAAAGCAAAGGGAATCTCATATTCAGTACCCACACGCTTTTTAGGAGCAACGATTGAGCAAGCCAAACTCAATCCAAAAGAGAAGGTAGTTGCTCTCACATTTGATGATGGTCCTTGGCTGGATTCAACGGCTAAGATACTAGACATCCTCAAAAAAAATAATATCAAGGGTACATTTTTTGAAATTGGGCAGAACATCAAAAGTTATCCAGACTTAACGAAGCGAGTTGTTGCCGAAGGTCACGTCATTGGCAACCATACTTGGCATCACTGGTATCACTACATGAATCCCCAGGCTGCTGCCTATGAAATTAATAGCACCACAGACCTGATTTATCAAACCACGGGTGTGAAAACTAATCTGTTTCGACCACCTGGTGGGATCATGCGTAATGGGGTCGGTGACTATGCTAGAAACAAAAAGTATGCGATCGTTATGTGGTCAGCAGATTCTGTTGATTACAGCCGTCCTGCGGTGCCAAGATTGATTCGCAATGTCATGCGAGAGGCAAAACCCGGTGGTATTGTATTGATGCATGATGGCGGTGGTAATCGTTCCCACACGGTGGAAGCTTTACCACAAATCATCAGTATTTTTAGGAAGCAGGGATATCGTTTCGTAACTATCCCAGAACTTTTAGAACTGCAAGATCAAGAGCCGAATATAACAGTAGTCAAAGCGCCAATGCTTGATAAAAAGCCGAAGGTAATCACAGCGAAAAACAGTAATAGTAATTAGTTATACTAAAAACTAATATTGAAATCTGTATATTTACCTAAAAATAAAGCAACGTTATATCTCAAGAAGCTTCAATTAAAAGCAGTTACGGTCAAAGAAACCCAGTTTCTTTAATAAATCACGAGAGGTAGGGGAAGGAAAATCGCTTCTTTACCCTACCTCTCATCTCTATCTGCTATTTCAAGACGAAAACCTATAACAGATTCGTAAAGTCTTCCGGACAGAATACTCTGTCCGGAAGACTTTACATTATGAGGCTATTTTCAGATTTTTTCGCTACCTTTCCAACTTCAATAACTGCCTCGTAATGCTCTCAAGTTGTGATTTGAGCGTGAGTGACTTTGTCCAATGGTTGTCCGTTTTTGTCCGCGTTTATCCCTACCACTGCATTGGTGAACCAGTCCTTTTGGGAGTCGTCTTGAGGAGCGGCTTCTGGACTTTGGGCTTCAGAAGGTGGAACCAACTGCCAGAACTTTGGTAAAAAGTCTTGCCAGTGTTGCAGAATCTTCTTCGCCTTCTCTGAACCAGTTCGTTCTGCATGAGATCGGATTAACTCTTGCAGTTGCTTCTCACCAGCATCTGTAATCACTCGCTGGAGTTTAACATTTTCCCGGTTAACTAATTCAGGGAAACGACCTTCTTCATCCAAGAAGTATGCGAGTCCACCAGTCATCCCAGCACCTACGTTGCGTCCGACTTTGCCAAGAACAACGATCGCACCACCAGTCATATACTCGCAGCAGTGATCCCCGGCCCCCTCAATCACTGCCGTGCCTTTGGAGTTACGCACGGCAAAGCGTTCTCCAGCTAAACCATTAGCAAATAGGACGCCTCCAGTAGCACCGTATAGGCAGGTATTGCCAACAATGACATTTTGTGCAGAGTCATAAGTAGCATCAGTAGGCGGCTTGATCACGATTACACCACCGTTCATCCCCTTACCTACGTAGTCATTTGCTTCTCCTGACAACGTCAAAATCATTCCCGAGAGATTAAAGGCACCAAAGCTCTGTCCAGCACTACCTTGAAAGTTGAGATTGATTTGCCCTTCAAAGTTGTTGTCGCCATATTGAGAAGCGATCGCTCCTGCTAACCTTGCACCCACTGTCCTGTCAGTGTTGACGATCTTTAATGTCTTGGTAACAGTAGACTGCTCTTGAATAGCAGCTTGAATATCGGGATCAGCGAGCAATTGATCATCTATAACTACTCCGTTGCTGTGAACTTCCTCATGTTCTAACCAACTGCGGTTAGTGATAGTCTCCGGTAAGTCACGCAAACAGTTCAAGTTCAGCGCCCGTGTCTTGGTAAGATGCACGTTTTCGCGCACTTTTAACAAATCGGCACGTCCAATAACTTCTTTTAATTCACGGTAACCGAGGCGTGCCAAGAGACTGCGAACTTCTTCAGCAATCAAGTAAAAGAAGTTAACGACGTGTTCTGGCATTCCCGTAAACCGTCGCCGCAGTTCTTCTTTCTGAGACGCAACACCAACAGGGCAGTTATTAGTGTGGCAAATCCGTGCCATGATACAGCCTTCAGCAATCATCGCGATGGAGCCAAAACCAAATTCTTCTGCACCCATTAATGCGCCCATCAGTACATCCCAACCACTTTTTAAACCTCCATCCACACGTAAAGTCACGCGATCACGTAGCCCATTGTCCATCAACACACGATGTACTTCGCTCAAACCAAGTTCCCACGGTGAACCTGCGTGCTTTATAGAACTAAGTGGTGAAGCTCCAGTACCACCATCGTGACCAGAAATTTGGATGATATCAGCGTTTGCCTTTGCCACACCTGCGGCGATGGTACCGATCCCGACTTCTGCAACCAGCTTCACCGACACTTGTGCTTTCGGATTAATTTGGTGTAAATCGAAGATGAGTTGTGCTAAATCTTCGATTGAATAAATGTCATGGTGCGGCGGTGGCGAAATTAGGGTAACACCAGGTTTAGATCGGCGTAATGTGGCAATGTAAGGACTAACTTTTTTCCCTGGAAGTTGCCCACCTTCTCCAGGTTTTGCACCTTGGGCAATTTTGATTTCGATTTGTTTGGCACTCATCAAATACTCTGGTGTAACACCAAAGCGTCCTGATGCGACTTGCTTGATAGCGCTGCTGGCAGTGTCGCCGTTTCGCAATCCTTTTAAATGCGGTAGCGTTGACGACTTTGCGGAGTTGTCCACATCATCCAAGACTTTATAACGCACGGGATCTTCGCCACCTTCGCCAGAGTTAGACTTACCGCCAATGCGGTTCATGGCGATCGCCAGAGTTTCATGAGCTTCGCGCGACAGAGCCCCTAAAGACATTCCTCCGGTACAGAAGCGCTTGACAATCGCACTTACCGATTCTACTTCTGCAATTGGAATCGGCGATCGCTCTGTTTGAAAGTCTAACAAGTCGCGCAAAGCTGTGATTGGTCTGTTTTGCAGGTATTTTTGATAAACTGCGTAGTGGTCGTATCCGTTTTCTGTTTGCTGATTGCTTTGTACTGCCTTGTGTAAAGCTTTTGCCAGTTCCGGGCTGTTCATATGATACTCACCACCAGGACGGTAGTTGACAAAGCCAAGGTTTTCTAGTTTTTTCTTCGTCAGTTCTGGGAAAGCTTTGCAGTGGAAAGAAAGCACTTCATCAGCGAGTTCCTTAACACTCAAACCTCCTATGCGGGAAATTGTACCCCGGAATCCCAGTTCTAACAAATCCCCACCAATACCGATCGCTTCAAATATTTGTGCTCCTTGATAGCTTGATACCAGAGAAATTCCCATTTTCGAGAGAATTTTCAGCAATCCTGCTTCAACTGCTTGGCGATAGTTTTTCCAAGCTTGCTCTAAACTGATGGCAGAAATTTTACCACGCTCCATAAATTGTTGCGTTTTTGGGTCGAACCACCAATCGCGCACGGTGTCCAAAGCCATATACGGACAGATTGCCGCAGCACCGTAACCGATGAGACAAGCAAAATGGTGAGTACTCCAGCACTGAGCAGTATTCACTACTAAGGATGCTTTCATTCGCAATCCCTTCTCAATCAGGTAATGATGTACTGCACCCACTGCTAACAGAGGAGGAATATAGGTGTATTCACTATTGATCCCCACCTCAAGCCCTGAAGACTGAATGCGATCGCTCAATATGATAATCGTTGCTCCTGCCCGTACTGCTTCAGCTGCTTGTACCTGCAAAGACTGAACTGCAGCCTTCAATCCTTCCGAACCAGTTGCAATTTCAAACAGAGTTGACAACTCAGATGTGGCAAACTCCGACTGCTTTATCGCCTGCAAATCTATATCACTGAGTACTGGCGATGCCAACTTTAATCTCCGGGCATATTCCGGCTTTGGCTGTAGTAAGTTACCTCGCTCACCCAATTCTACTTTCAACGACATCACCAAGCTTTCCCGTAAGGGATCAATTGCTGGGTTTGTCACCTGAGCAAAGCGCTGTTTGAAATAGTCATAAAGCAAGTGAGGTTTTCCCGACAGCACTGCTAAAGGAATATCATCTCCCATGCAGAAAGTTGGTTCCTTGCCATCCATTGCCATTGGTTGAATCACCATGTCCACATCTTCTGTGGTATATCCAAAAGCAAATTGATTGCTGAGCAACTTTTGTCTATCAGCAGGAGTGGGGAGTGATTCTTTTCCATTCTCTGTTGCCCATTTCCCTCCCAATTCTTGACGGTGCTGTCGTAACCATTCTCCATAGGGTTGGCTTTTGGCAGTGCGCTGCTTTATTTCCCAGTTTTTCAGGACTTCTTGTGTTTTTAAATCTACAGCAATCATTTGCCCAGGACCAAGCCTGCCTTTCTCGATGATGTCAGCTTCGGGAAACTGTACAACACCAGCTTCCGAAGCGACGACAATATAATCATCCTTAGTAATAACGTAACGCGCTGGTCTTAATCCATTCCGATCTAACGTCGCACCGACTTTCTGCCCATCACTAAACACTAAAAGTGCTGGTCCATCCCACGCTTCTTGCAGACCACTATAATATTCGTAAAAATCTGTGATTTCCGGGTGATTATGCAACTCTGGTTGATTTTGGTAAGCCTCTGGAACCATAATCATCAAAGCTTCCAACGGGCTACGTCCAGACAGTACCATTAACTCTAGCACATTGTCTAAAGTCGCTGAGTCACTATTATCAACGTGGACAAAAGGTTTGAGTTCATCAAAGCGCTCTCCCCAAACTGGATGTTTTAAAGTTGCTTCTCGTGCCATCATCCAGTTGATATTACCTAACAGCGTATTTATTTCGCCATTGTGACCCAAAAGTCGCATTGGCTGAGCCAGCGGCCATTTCGGCATGGTGTTCGTACTAAAGCGGCGGTGATAAACAGCAAAAGCACTTGTATAAAGCGGATTTTTTAAATCGCGATAAAAATCTCCCAACACTGCTGAACGCACCATGCCTTTGTAAACAATTGTGCGGTTAGAAAACGAGCAGATGTAAAATTCTTCGGAATTGGGAATCGCTTTATTAATTCTGCGGCGGGTAATGTAGAGTATTCGTTCGAGTTCATCACCGCTTTTCTCATCTGAGGCGACAAAAATTTGTTCAATCTGGGGTTGATTTTCTCGCGCTTGTACCCCTAGTATGTGCGGCTGTACTGGTACTACTCGCCAGCCAAGTACAGTGAGATTCTCCTCAGCCGTGATTTGTTCAACTGTTGCCTTCGCTTTGTTTGCTGCTTCTCGATCCTGCGGTAAGAATATCATTCCCACAGCAATGTTTTTGTTTGTTGGGAGTGGTGTCCCAGCAAGAGTAAAGTCTTGTTGAAATAATTCCCACGGAATTGCAGTCAAGATTCCCGCCCCATCACCTGAATCTTGATCGGCACTACAACCACCTCGATGTTCCAAGCAGGTTAATGCAGCTAACGCCTTGACGACAACTTCACGATCCGCATAGTTCCGACGGTGGGCAATAAAACCTACACCACAAGCGTCTCGTTCCTCCACTAACCACCGAGGCCCTTGATAGCCACTATCCGACAAGTTTTCTGAAACTGACATTGTTTGTTGTTGATGCATTCGTTCGTTGTTCATATATCCCTGATTCAAGTGATGATTTTTGTAACTGCTTGTAAGCAGAATTTCCTAATGCCGAATTTTTGAGAAAAAAAATTTTAACTTAGGTTTTTTTGTTCTTCCCATGTTAAAATTGTCCGGGGATTTTTATCCTCTGCTAGGTTAAGAAAATTACCTTTGGCGGCACAGTTTTTTTATTCATCATCCGTCACTACTTTTCTTTTATGCGCTTGTCTCTACACAAAGAATCGTTCTCCGGCAAAAACAACCAATGCCTCCGAAGCAAAAAAAACTTGTGCCTTCAGGCTTAAATACTTTTATTGCTGGAATTGTCCTGATTTAGCGATAAAATCAGAGTATTACAATATCTACTCATTTGACAATTCCTATAATCTATTATTCTAGCTTGTTCTACACACTTTACTGAAGTTTGTTGTCAGTTTTTTGGCGATCAGCTAAACCTTACTTAAGTAGCAACTTTTGGCTTGGGATAGAAGACCTGAATACGACTTTGCTAACCAAAAATAGCGTCCTAGTCTGATTTACGCACTGTACTAGGTAACACGCTTAGTGGTAACAGTAATTAGCAAAAATTTTCTAATAAGTTTCACAAGTTACAAAATCCCACATATACATTATGACGTTTTTTGCCAAATCATATGTCATTGTTCTTTGACATAGACCACATCTTAGGTAGCCCGGATGATATAAATACGACTTCGGATCAAGGATATTGTTTGTTTGGGTGCGTTCATCTTTTTTCCCAAAAAAGCGAGGATACAGCAGATAAAAGTCCGAAAAATTTTCTATAGTAAGCGTTTAAAAACTTTGGGATCAAGCAGTCAAATTTAATCGTCGTATGTCATGACAATTTTCCTTTTTAAAACTCTGTCGTTAGGCATAAGGGTGAAGACTGTCTATTAGCTCCCAATTACTGAACGCGATACTTATGATAAAAAAATACCCCAGCAGGTTTTCCAAGATTTGGCTACCCCCATTACTCTTTATATTTATAAGCTTAGCAGTTACCTCACTTCCCGCAATAGGTAACGAGCCGCCGAGAGTTGATAAAGTTTCTGGTGCGATGCTCTATGGTAATCAAATTTCTCTAAATGGTCATACATTCCCTGGTGCTTGGGCACAGAAACGTGAAAATAACTCTTTAAGTACTTATGTCAGTGATGGGGCTCTCAGGCAATTTATTGGGGTAGATTTATTAAACACAAACAATCCACCTATACAACCAATACAGTGGTTTTCATCACTCTCAAAACCAGTCATCTTACCTAGCATGCAACTAGGCGGTTATCGCTATCTAGATATGACTGATTTTGTGAAAACACTGAGATGGCAGATACAAGCTGATGGTAAAAGTTTAGTAATTTCTACACAAAGAGCGCAAATCACAGATATTCAACAAACTTTTCTTCCTCAGGGTAATTACCTGAAGGTTAATGTAAATTTAACTAACCCAGCGCCTTGGCAAATAACACAAGAGTTACCAGTAAAAAAAACTCAACCCTCAGATTCCTCGCCATCAAATACAGAATGGACAATAACCCTTGATAGCATCGCCGATCCAGTTTTGGTTGAACGTTATACTCCTGGTTTAGAACAACAAAAACCTGCAATCCCAAACCGCGAAACATTAATCAAACTTGTAGAGGTAGTTAATAATCAAACTAACATTCATCTCAGTGTTCCATTTGGTCAATTTCCCCTTGTTAGTACTTTAGCAGATCCCTATCGCCTCATGATCGATGTTCGACCGGATGCTATGGTACCAAAAGATATCACTTGGGCACCAGGATTACGTTGGCGACAACAGCTGATGAATTTAGATCAAGCAAGTTTTCCAGTTGTCTGGTTAGAAATTGATTCCCATGCCAGAATAAAACTGAAACCGATTTTGGCGAATTCCGACACCCTTGTAGGCACTGCCCCTTTGATTCAAACTGCACAACAATCTTTAGCGGTAGCAGCAATTAATGGTGGTTTTTTTAACCGCAATAATCGCTTACCATTGGGAGCAATTCGGCTCAACTCTGTGTGGTTGTCAAGTCCAATTCTGAACCGGGGGGCGATCGCTTGGAATGATTCCGGGCAGTTTTACATTAATCGTCTCACCCTGCAAGAAACTTTAATTGAGACTAATAATAACGTGCAGTTGCCAGTGTCAACTCTCAATAGTGGCTACATTCAGAGTGGCATTGCTCGTTACACTCCTGTGTGGGGGAAAACTTATACCCCCTTAAGCGATAACGAAATTATCCTTGTCGTCCAGAAAAATCAAGTGAGCGATCGCATGGAAGGAGGCAAAGCAAGTCAAACTGCCATTTCCATTCCTCAAGATGGTTACTTACTAACACTACGCGGTAAAGCTGTCAATAGAGCGCAGGAGTTACCTGTGAACTCTTTTGTCCGCACCGTCAGTTCCACTAGCCCCACAGATTTTAGCAATTATCCCCATATCTTAGGAGCAGGACCACTCCTACTGCAAAATCGTTCTTTAGTCCTGAACGCGAAAAGTGAACAATTTAGCAATGCCTTTATTGCGGAAAAAGCTATTCGTAGTGGCATATGCACAAATTCCGCCGGAAACTTGATGATTGCTACGGTGCATAATCGTGCTGGCGGGAAAGGACCAACTTTAGCAGAACACGCCCAATTAATGAAGCTTTTAGGATGTGTGGATGCCCTGAATTTGGACGGTGGTAGTTCTACGAGTCTTTACCTTGGAGGGCAACTGCTTGATCGTTCTCCCAGTACTGCTGCCCGCGTCCATAACGGAATTGGCGTTTTTTTACCTGAAGCACGTAGTCAATAATCGATAGTCATTCGTCATCAGT
Source organism: Rhizonema sp. PD37 (assembly GCA_029379215.1). GTDB lineage: Bacteria > Cyanobacteriota > Cyanobacteriia > Cyanobacteriales > Nostocaceae > Rhizonema. Next base: position 22,434 of record JAQYWO010000070.1, on the reverse strand, counting down.
AAAAATACGCTACTAACTAACAATTGACTATTGATCAATAACTTTAAAGTTTAGTGTAAGTTGTCTGATTGCTTGATGAAGACTTTGTGTAGATCTGCATTTTTAGCAGTTACAGATTACACCGTAGGATTTGATGAATGTTATGTTGGGCAGAGGTGGTAAGAATTGCTAATTTTCACGGTTGCAACATCGCACTCCTTCTTTCTATCAATGGATAAGAGTACTGATAGAAGTCGCGTTGTCGGGTTTCCCGAAGAATGCGAACTTTAATGAGTTTCTTCTGTACAAATTTATGTACCAAAACGAGGTAACTATGGCTCAAATTCAAGAAGCAACACAAGTTAACACACTACACCTACCTTCAGTTGTCACGCCTAGAGGTGTCGCTGCAACTGAGTTGCGTCCTTGGGGTTCTTTCACAATATTAGAAGAAGGACATGGATATAAAATTAAGCGCATTGAAGTCAAGCCCGGACATCGTTTGAGCTTGCAAATGCACCATCACCGCAGCGAACACTGGATTGTTGTCTCTGGTACTGCTAAGGTTGTTTGCGGGGATATGGAAGTGATGCTAAGCAACAATCAATCAACTTACGTGCCTCAGTGTACCGCTCATCGTTTAGAAAATCCTGGAGTCATTCCCTTAGTATTGATTGAAGTCCAAAATGGTGAATACTTGGGAGAAGATGACATTGTTCGCTATCAAGACGACTATGCCCGTGTAGAAAAGTAAAAGTGACTATAGTACGAGTGAAGCAGTGTTAGGAACAAAGTGAACTACCCGTCACTAATCTGGAGTACCAGATATAGTGAGGGCTTCTGGAATCACTGGGGAGTGCCTTAGATTAGACTTGCGTCCTCCCTTTGGACTTACCTCCCCTCCTCCAGCAGTGACGGGGTTCCCTCCGCCAACTGACTGACTAGCAGCCAATTTTAGAATCCGAATGCCTTCTGCCCTAATATTCAACGCCGCATTCCCATCCCTGTCATGGTGAGTGCCGCAGTGTGGACAAATCCATTCACGGATATCTAGCGGCATCTCACTCATTTGATAGAAACAATTAGAGCAAAGTTTAGAACTAGGAAACCATCTGTCAATCTCAACAAACAAGCCGCCCTTGTGTTCCAGCTTGTATGACAAGAAATTGGCGAACATTCCCCAGCCTGCATCGGATATTGATTTAGCTAAATTGTGGTTACGATAGCGTAGCGTTAGCGAGTCTTCGAGCGTCACCATGCCTAGAAGGTGAAGATTTTCGACTACGACAACTTGATTATCGTTGACGAGCTTTGTACTCAGCTTATGCAGAAAATCCTGTCGTGAATTGCTCACACGTTCGTGAACTTTAGCTACCAATTTTTTATTTTTAAGTCTAGACTTACTCCCGTCCCTTTTTCGGGCTAATTTTTGTTGCTTGCGCTTTAAGTTGCGCTCGTGTTTGCGGATATGCTTGGGGTTGTCAAATTTAGACACCTTACTGCCGTCACTGACAACCGCAAAGTGTTTTAGACCTAAGTCAATTCCGATAACACTACCTTCAGATGAAGGTTCTGGGTTCTCCCCCTCAACTTCAGATAAGATGGACGCAAAATATTTACCATCCGGACATTTGCTTACAGTTACAGTCTTGATTTTTCCCTCAATTGGTCGATGTATAATTGCTTTGACTTCGCCAACACTCCCCGGAAGCTTAACAACTCCATTCAAAATTTTGACATTTTGAGGATACTGCATAGACTGTTTGTCTTTCTTCGACTTGAAGCGAGGAAACTTTGCTCTTCCATCAAAGAAGTTTTTGTAAGCTGTCGTCAAGTTGAGTGTTGTAGCCTGTAATATTTGGCTGTAACACTCTCCCAACCATCTCGTCTCTTCTGCTTTTTTCAGCGCTGGTAGGAGTGCATTGAGTGCCGATTGTCCTAACCCTTTCCCTGTCTCTTTATACGTCTCAATCGAATGATTTAGAGCATAATTCCACCACCATCTTGAACATCCAAAGGCTTGCGCTAATTTAATCTGCTGTTCAACTGAAGGATACAAACGAATTTTTACAACCTTGCGTAGCACTCAACATCACCCCCTTTGTTTTCATAACTTACTATATTCTACAGTAAACAGTAAAGTTATTTTCAACACAGAGGGAAAACATTTGAGGTTTATCACTCATTAATCCCGCTACTGATTTGGGGTACCGAATACAGTGGGGGACGAGGGCGCCAAAGAGTTAAATACTTTTTCGCGTAACGACCTCATCTTTCAAATTAAGATGGGGTTAAATTTTCTCTTGAATTATATGATTAAGTTAACTCAAGCAGCTGCTACTGAAATTAAGCGGTTACAGTCCAAGCAACAACTAAATATCTTGTTTCGATTGGCAGTCAAACCTGGTGGATGTTCAGGGTGGTTTTACGATATGTCCTTTGAACAAACATTGAGAGTTGACGATCGCATTTTTGAGTGCAATACGGTTCAAGTCGTCATTGATGCCGAAACATTACCGTATATCAACGGTTTGACATTAGATTATTCCGAAGATTTGATGGGGGGTGGTTTTCGCTTTGATAACAACAGAGCAAAAACCACTTGTGGTTGTGGGAACTCCTTTTCCATTGATAACGGGGTGTAAGGAATAGGTCAAAATTTTCATTTCCTACTTTACCAACCAAAAAATCACGAAAAAAGTTTGACAGAAGTTGACCAACTAAGCTATAATCAGGATTTGTTAAAACTTCAAACAATAAACAGCTTTACGCGCTGTCACTCATGCCAACCATACAGCAGCTTATCCGTAATCAACGCGAACTAGCGCGTCAGAAAACAAAGTCCCCAGCTCTGAAGCAATGCCCTCAACGACGAGGCGTTTGTACTAGAGTATACACGACTACACCAAAAAAGCCTAATTCGGCTCTACGTAAAGTAGCAAGAGTCAGACTGACATCTGGATTTGAAGTCACGGCTTACATTCCCGGAATTGGTCACAACTTGCAAGAACACTCCGTCGTCATGATTCGTGGTGGTCGGGTTAAGGACTTACCGGGCGTCAGATACCACATTATTCGTGGTACCTTGGATACTGCTGGAGTTAAAGACCGCAAGCAGGGTCGTTCCAAGTACGGCACTAAGCGTCCAAAAGCGGCTGCAGCAAAGTAAGCTTCAACTGAATTATACAGTTGACTGATATTATTACTTCAAAGTCTATGCGGTAGTAAATGTTCAACCTATTTATAAATGTTCCCTCAATTTGTGGATAGAGAACGAAAGCAGGCTAAACAGACTTACTTGGTTGAATTCAAGATGTTGAGAAAGTCTGAATTTTAAACTTTGAGGGAGACAACTTTCTGCCGAAAAAAAGCATTGAAATATCATGATTTGTTCATAGTAAGCAGGAAGCAGCGTTCCACATATTGCTCAAACAGGCATAACCTGTGAGTCGAAGTCTTGCTTGGTCCTTGAAACTAGGTACGTCTTTCCTCAAGTTAAAGAGATGCTTGGACGTCCAATATGCTTTAAGCGACAGCAGCATTTTAACCTGAAGATAAAGGTATATAATGTAGTCGCCTTGTGTGTCTAATTTCAGGCAACAAGTTAAGAGAGTCTATTCGGTTACTTTAGTAGACAATGAAGTTGTCCGATAGCATATAGTAGTACGATTTCGTTGCCAAAAAAGAACTAAGGGTTAAGTATGTCTCGTCGTGGTGTTATTCAGAAGCGCCCAGTTCCAGCCGATTCAGTGTATAACAGTCGCCTTGTTAGCATGATGATCAGGCGGATAATGCGTCATGGAAAAAAATCTCTAGCTGCACGCATTGTTTATGAAGCGTTAAAAACTATACAGGATCGCACGGGTGGCGATTCCTTAGAAACATTTGAAAGAGCAGTGCGAAATGCAACGCCTTTGGTAGAAGTAAAAGCTCGCCGTGTTGGCGGAGCTACGTACCAAGTACCAATGGAAGTGCGTACCGAACGGGGTACTAGCTTAGCGCTTCGTTGGTTGGTACAATTTTCTAGGCAGCGTCCAGGTCGTACAATGGCAAACAGATTAGCGAATGAGTTAATGGATGCTGCCAATGAAACCGGGAGCGCTATTCGTAAGCGAGAAGAAACGCACAGGATGGCTGAAGCAAACAAAGCATTTGCACACTATCGTTATTAATGATGGAGACGCGAGATTTCGCGTCTTTGATAGTGGTAAATAAGAGTGCATCCACAATAAAGAAGACGGTTTTCCGTAAAGTATAACATTTTAACAAAGTGTAATATACAAGTATCATGAAACGAAACTTATAGGAGGCAGCTGTGGCACGCATTAACCCGCTAGAGAGAGTACGCAATATCGGTATTGCGGCGCATATAGATGCGGGAAAAACAACTACAACAGAGAGAATATTATTTTACTCTGGAATAATTCATAAGATTGGTGAGGTTCATGAAGGAACCGCTGTAACAGACTGGATGGATCAAGAGCGGGAACGGGGAATTACCATCACTGCTGCTGCTATTAGTACCAGTTGGAAAAATAATCAAATTAACATTATCGATACTCCAGGACACGTAGACTTCACGATTGAAGTAGAACGTTCGATGCGAGTGCTGGATGGTGTAATTACAGTTTTGTGTTCTGTTGGCGGTGTGCAGCCACAGACAGAGACAGTATGGCGTCAGGCAGAACGCTATAGAGTGCCCCGCATCGTGTTTATTAATAAGATGGATCGCACGGGCGCAAACTTTTATAAAGTTCACGAGCAAGTACGCGATCGCCTACGGACTAACGCCATTGCTATTCAGTTGCCCATTGGCAGTGAAACCGAATTTAAGGGTATTGTTGACTTGGTCAGGATGCGAGCATACATCTACACTAACGACCAAGGAACTGATATCCAGGACACTGAAATTCCGCAAGACATGCTTCCTCAGGTAGAAGAACACCGCGTCAAACTGATCGAAGCAGTAGCGGAAACTGACGATAACCTGATGAATAAGTACTTTGAGGGAGAAGAACTTACCGAGGAAGAAGTTCGCAAGGCTCTGCGTAAAGGTACAGTTGCAGGTACTATTGTGCCTGTGCTTTGCGGTTCAGCTTTCAAGAACAAAGGCGTACAGTTGTTGTTGGATGCAGTAGTAGATTACTTACCAGCTCCCAGCGATGTACCACCAATTCAAGGTACACTGACCAATGGCGAAGTGGTAGAGCGTCATGCAGACGATAATGAGCCTCTGTCAGCTCTGGCCTTCAAAATTATGGCAGATCCATATGGTCGCCTAACCTTTGTTCGCGTATATTCTGGCATTTTGAAGAAGGGAAGCTATGTTTACAACGCCACAAAGGACAAGAAAGAACGGATTTCTCGTTTAGTCGTTTTGAAAGCGGATGATAGGCTCGACGTTGAGGAACTAAGAGCAGGCGATTTGGGAGCCGCTTTGGGGTTGAAAGATACTTTAACAGGTGACACCCTCTGTGATGAAGGCTCGCCAGTCATTTTAGAATCCCTGTTCATTCCCGAACCTGTGATCTCGGTGGCGGTTGAACCCAAAACCAAGAACGACATGGATAAGCTATCCAAGGCTCTACAATCTCTCTCAGAAGAAGATCCCACCTTCCGCGTTCATGTTGATCCAGAAACTAACCAAACTGTGATTGCAGGGATGGGAGAGTTACACCTGGAAATTCTGGTTGACAGGATGTTACGGGAATTCAAAGTAGAAGCGAATGTTGGTGCACCGCAAGTCGCTTATCGCGAAACAATCCGCAAGCACGTCAACAGAATAGAAGGTAAGTTTATCCGTCAGAGTGGCGGTAAAGGTCAGTACGGTCACGTTGTGATTGACTTGGAGCCAGGACAACCTGGAACGGGTTTTGAATTCGTCTCCAAAATTGTTGGTGGTGTTGTGCCCAAAGAGTACATCTCGCCAGCAGAAGCAGGAATGAAAGAAAGCTGTGAATCGGGGATTATAGCTGGATATCCACTCATTGACGTCAAAGCAACGCTCGTTGATGGGTCTTACCACGATGTAGACTCTTCAGAAATGGCTTTCAAAATTGCAGGTTCAATGGCGATGAAAGAGGCAGTGATGAAAGCTTCACCTGTCCTGTTAGAACCTATGATGAAAGTTGAAGTGGAAGTTCCTGAAAACTACCTTGGGGATGTTATGGGCGACCTCAATTCCCGTCGCGGGCAAATTGAGGGGATGGGATCTGAGCAGGGTCTTGCTAAAGTAACTGCTAAAGTCCCATTGGCAGAAATGTTTGGCTACGCTACTGATATCCGCTCCAAGACCCAAGGTCGGGGCATTTTCACGATGGAGTTTAGCAACTACGATGAAGTGCCTCGCAATGTGGCTGAGGCAATTATCGCTAAAAGTAAAGGGAACGCTCATTAGTCATTTGTTATAAGTCATGAGTCATGAGTTATTCGTTATTCTTCATTGGTAAATACATTGCACAAATGATGCTTACTGAAAAACTCTTGACACTAGATAAAGAACACTTGACACTTGAACACTTGACACTGGACAAAGGATACTTGACAAAGGACAAAACAATTCATGGCACGCGCAAAGTTTGAAAGGAATAAACCCCACGTTAACATTGGTACGATTGGCCACGTCGATCATGGGAAAACTACGTTAACAGCAGCTATTACTATGACCTTGGCCGCTTTAGGTCAAGCTGTGGCTAAGGGCTACGATCAAATCGATAACGCACCAGAAGAAAAGGCACGGGGTATTACTATCAATACCGCTCACGTTGAGTATGAAACCAGTAGTAGGCATTATGCTCATGTGGACTGCCCAGGGCACGCTGACTATGTGAAGAATATGATCACAGGTGCTGCTCAAATGGATGGTGCCATTCTAGTAGTTTCTGCTGCTGATGGTCCCATGCCTCAAACAAGAGAACACATCCTGCTGGCAAAGCAAGTGGGTGTACCTAATCTGGTCGTCTTCTTGAACAAGGAAGACATGGTGGATGACGCAGAACTCCTGGAACTCGTGGAATTGGAAGTCAGAGATCTGCTGTCAAGCTATGAATTCGCAGGTGACGACATTCCAGTAGTCATAGGTTCCGGTCTACAGGCATTGCAAAAAATGACTGCTAGTCCCAAAACACCACGTGGTGAAGACAAGTGGGTAGATAAAATCTATGACTTGATGGATGCTGTAGACAGCTACATCCCCACACCAGAACGCGATATCGATAAGCCTTTCCTGATGGCTGTAGAAGATGTGTTCTCGATCACAGGTCGGGGTACAGTTGCTACAGGTCGGATTGAACGCGGGAAAGTCAAAATCGGTGACAACGTAGAACTAGTGGGCATTAAAGCTACTCGCTCTACAACAGTGACTGGAATCGAGATGTTCAAGAAGAGCCTTGATGAAGGTATGGCAGGGGATAACGCTGGCATACTACTACGCGGTTTGCAAAAAGCTGATATCGAACGCGGTATGGTCATCGCCAAGCCAGGTTCTATTAAACCACATACCCAATTTGAAGGTGAAGTCTACGTGTTGACTGAAAAGGAAGGCGGTCGCAAGACTCCCTTCTTCCCAGGTTACCGTCCTCAGTTCTATGTTCGGACAACCGACGTAACTGGTACGATCACAAGCTTCACTGCTGATGATGGTAGTGAAGCGGAAATGGTGATGCCAGGAGACCGGATCAAGATGACAGTCGAACTGATTAACCCGATCGCCATTGAGCAAGGAATGCGCTTCGCCATCCGCGAAGGTGGTCGCACTATTGGTGCCGGTGTCGTTGCCAAAATAGTTAAGTAGTCACGCACGAGAGTGAACAATAGATCGAGCAGAGGTGGTATAATACATCTCTGCTTTTTTAGGCAAATAGCTAAGTTGTTGATTGTTGCTTGTTAGTCTTTATTTGTTCTACTAATTATTAACAACTAACAACTGTAACTTTTTCACCAACTCATAACTCATCAGAACCAGGAAAATTAAAAATGGCAACGCTACAGCAGCAAAAGATTAGAATTCGCTTACAGGCTTTTGACCGACGTTTACTCGATACATCTTGCGAGAAGATAGTCGACACAGCTAACCGGACAAATGCCACAGCGATAGGACCAATTCCTCTACCCACAAAACGTCGGATTTACTGTGTGTTGCGATCGCCTCATGTGGATAAAGATTCGCGGGAACATTTTGAAACACGCACCCATCGTCGAATTATAGACATCTATCAGCCTTCTTCTAAAACTATAGATGCCTTGATGAAACTAGACTTACCATCAGGTGTAGATATTGAAGTAAAACTGTAACAGTTATTGAAGAGTGGTTATCACTCAATGGTTTTGGGTTATACATTACTAACAACTAACAACTGTAATCCCGAATTTCATGCGGATTTTTCACTCTCACGACAAGTTTTAGAGATTAAACCTATCACCATTAACAACTAACAACTAACTCTGCCCTGAAGAAATATGTCTCAGGGCTTTTTCTTTGCAGCAAAACAAGATGATAGAATATAAGAACGCTAACCATAACAGCTATGTAAGTATCCAGCCCTAAGCGCTCAGCTATAAGACTTTTAAGAGATGCGCTTCAAGGAAAAAGTTTACATGAATCCATTCAACGCTAAGCGAAAAGTGCTAATGGCTAAATACTTACAGCATAATAAATATTAAAGATTAAATTTATATCAAGGCAAAAATGACATCCTATTCTAAAATTGCAGTTCGCGAACTACCGCTGTTCCCATTATCAGAAGTGGTTTTGTTTCCCACAAGACCATTACCACTGCATATCTTTGAATTGCGCTACAGAATGATGATGAATACAATATTGGAAAGCGATCGCAGGTTTGGAGTGTTGATGGTAGATCCGGTAAAAGGTACGATTGCTAATGTCGGCTGCTGTGCGGAAATTATTCATTACCAGCGGTTGACAGATGACAGAATGAAAATGTGGACACTAGGACAGCAAAGGTTTCGCGTTCTGGAATATATTCGCGAAAAGCCCTACCGCGTTGCCTTAGTCGAGTGGATTGAAGATCAACCGCCAACGAAGGATTTGCGGCCATTAGCTACTACTGTAGAACAAATACTGCGAGATGTCGTACGTCTCTCAGTCAAATTAACCGAACAAAACATCGAACTGCCAGAAGATTTACCAGATCTGCCGCTCGAACTGTCTTACTGGGTAGCAAGTAATCTCTACGGTGTAGCCGCAGAACAGCAAGCTTTACTAGAAATGCAAGATACTGTGACTCGTTTGGAGAGAGAAGCAGAAATCTTGACTTCTACTCGGAATAATCTAGCGGCTCGTACTGTTCTCAAAGACACCTTTAATCAAAAGTTATGAGTGAAGAGTAAGTAGGAACGAGTTGCATGTAACGTTATTCGTAAGATTGCGGCAGATCTATGTATTAAAAAATACAGTATTTTCCCTAAGTAAACTGTAAAACATTGTAGCTACCAAATATTTTTAATAATTCTGTACGCTCGCTTAATTCGGCTAAAGCAGATTGCATTTGTGGTTCTGAGACATCAGCCTCTGCATCAATGAAAAATAAGTATTCTCCTAAGGATCGCTTTGTCGGGCGTGATTCAATGCGGCTGAGATTTATATCTAGATGGGCAAAAACTTGTAATGCTTTCACCAGCGCACCTGGTAAATTGGCAGGCAGACTGAATGCGAGCGAAGAATAACTGGCTTTTTTGAAATCAGTCTGTAAGGTGAAAGCTTTATGAGTCTGACTTACGACCCAGAAACGAGTAAAGTTTTCTGGATAATCGTTAATGCCACTAGCTAATATAGGTAAATTATATAGTTGCGCTGCTCTTTGAGATGAAATAGCTGCAGTTGTTAAGTTCTGCTGTAGTTCGAGCAGCGCTTCAGTTGTAGACTTACTTGGAATCAGTTCTACAGTGGGAAGAAATTGCTCCAACCATCCTTGGCATTGTGATAGAGCTTGAGGGTGAGAATAAACTATTTTGATGTCTTCTAAGCTGGCAGCACAAGAAACTAACATATGGGCGATTGGCATGACTAAACCCATGTGAATTTGTAAATTATTGAGCAGCCAGAGTGTGTCTAGAGTCATCGTCACACTTCCTTCAATAGAATTTTCCACAGGTACAACAGCGAGCTGTGCAGAATTGGCATCTACAGCTGCCAATGTTTGGGAGATGCTAGGGTAGGGACATAAGATAGCTTCAACTCCTGTACTTTTTGTCAGCTGATTAAGATAAAAAATAGCTGCTTGTTCTGTGTAGGTGCCAGGAGGCCCTAAATGTGCGATTGTGATGGTCATAGTTTGGTCTAACTCAAATGATTTGCACAAATTATAGTATTCTCTGAATAAATTCGGGGTGTAAAGGTGTAAAAGGTAACTCAACCCTTTTCTATTTAAAACTCATTACTCCTTTTGAAAGAGGCTTTAACCGATCCAATCTCCTGAAAAAATTTTATAATAATTTAAGAATTAAGATTTTTATCAACTATGCCTACTCGGTTTAATGCCTCTCTAGCAGTTGAAATCGCTGTTCCAGAACAGCCGATTCCCATTCAATATTACTTGCGTCAGCCTCAACGTCTTGTCAATGCATTAATTGACCCTAGCCGTGTAAAATCTCTTTCTGAAGAAGTTTTTCGATTAAAAATGCGTCCAATAAATTTTATGTCACTCAGTATTCAACCTACTGTAGACATGAGAGTTTGGGCTTCCTCGCAAGGAACAATTTATTTGCAGTCAGTAGGTTGTGAAATTATTGGCGTCGAGTATATTAATCAGCGTTTCTCTCTCAATTTGAAAGGGTTTTTGTCTCCCCAACAACTCAAGACAGGCACTTGTTTGAAAGGACGAGCCGATTTAGAAGTGCAGGTGGATTTACCAATACCATTTTCCCTGATGCCAGCACCAATCTTAGAAACTGCTGGCAATGGTTTACTTAAAAGCGTTTTGTTAACAATTAAACAACGATTGCTCAGCCAACTTTTAGCAGATTATCGTCGTTGGGTGATATCACAAACAGATGAAATCGTTTTTGACGAAGGAAGTACAGAATTACCAATCCTCAATCCTGAGTAATCATCAACGCCTTGTCGTGAGAGTATGTAAGCGCTAACTTCTCTCCTTGATAAATTTGACAAGGACGAAAAGACTTACGATGCAAGCGTGAAGGTCCATATTCATTTAACGCCTTCAAATGGCGTTGAGTACCATAACCCTTGTTGCATTCCAAATCGTACATGGGATACTTGGACGCCATCCGCAGCACTAAATCGTCACGCCAAACTTTAGCAATAATGCTAGCTGAGGCAATACAAAGCGAAAGCGAGTCTCCCTTAATTATTGTTTGTTGTGGTATGTGTAAATCTTGTAATAACTGATTGCCATCAATCAAGCAAAGTGCTGGTTGCACTTTGAGCTTGAGAATAGCCCGCTTCATCGCTAACAAAGTTGCTTGCAAGATATTCATACTATCAATTTCGGCAGTGGATGCAAAACCGATTTTCCAGTCTATTGCCAATGCAGAAATTTGCTGTGCGAGCTGAGTTCTTCTTTGCGCGGACAGCTGTTTACTATCTTTAATTTTAGCTGCAATAAGCTCGGGCTTTGCCCGATCTGGTAGGATCACAGCCGCCGCAACTACAGGACCAAAAAGAGCACCTCGTCCCACTTCATCAACACCAGCCCAACCTGAAATACTTGATAAAGAGGATAACTCCAGCCAATCGGATTGTGTCGGAGGTGCTAGCGACTTGACAAAAGAGATGTGCTCTTTGTGAGTCATTTTTTTTGAGGATGAAGGAAAAAGCAAGTTTGAGCCAAAGTTGGAAGGAGGAAGCAGCGAAGTTGGATTAAGGAATGTTGGGTAATTCTAGCCTCTTCCTTCTTCCATAGTTTTAATTATGAGCTTCCATTTTTTCCTTTTGGAAGAGGAATACAAAAGCAATCATTTGTATTCTTGACGTTGCTCCTCAACCAACTTCGCGCTCATTCACCTGTATCTGTAGCCGAGGAACGACGGCGGCGACGACGGTCTATTACACTTGAAGAGCGGCTTGGCTCAACTTCATACTGCATATCATCAGACTTTAATTCCTCTATTAAATTTTCAGCTAGAGGTTCGCTTATCGGATCAGGTGTTGGTGTATCTACAGTTTCCTCAGTTAATTCAGTTAATGATGATGTAACCTCAATGGCAGGAGCAGAAGCTTGTCCTGGCAAAGTGATGTTATAAATCACAGATTTAGGGTTTTTAACCTCCCGATTCAATTTTATTGAAGGAGGAATACCCATCAGAGCGTAAACATCCTGTTCTTTGGGTGTCATTTCTACAGAAACAATCTCTGGCGGTTCTACCACTGGTTTGACTGGTTCAACCTTGGTAACAACTTTGGTTCTCTCTCCTCTTTCTGCCCAACCCACTTTGACTATACTAGGTAAAGATACCTCTGATACTGCTTCTAGTTCTGTATCAGCATCTAATTCTATATCTGGCTTGTTAACAAAAGATAGCGAATTAGTAGCAAGCTGCGGCTCTTCTTTACCATTTCCCCCATTTACTCTCATCTGACTGAGCCGACGGCGTTTCCGATTATTACCAAGTTCGTGATAACTGGGATGATTATCCAATTTTAGATCGCTATACTCAGTATCTGCATCGTATGCTTCCCCAAATTGTTCATAAGTTTCCCGTTGTTCTGGTACGCGGGTTACTGGCAAACGAGGTTCTTTTTGAGGTTGAGGCACAAGACGCTCGGGCACTTCTGCTGGTATTGGCAATCGGCTTTCTGCTTCTCCCGGTAAATGAACAATATGCCCCAAACCACCACAGGTAGGACAAGTCTGACCAAAGAGTTCGTATATATTTTGACCTTGGCGTTTCCGGGTAAGTTCTACTAAACCCAGTTCGGTTAATTGGGCAATTTGGGGACGAGCTTTGTCTGCTTTCAGTGATTTGTTGAAATGCTCAAGAACGTGTAACTGATCACGACGCGATTCCATATCAATGAAATCTACGACAATGACCCCAGCAATATTACGTAACCGTAATTGACGGGCAATTTCTGTTGCTGCCTCACAATTCGTCCATAAAACAGTTTCTCTAGCTGTAGCCGATCGCGTAAAAGAGCCAGAGTTAACATCAATGACCGTTAGTGCTTCCGTTGGCTCGATAATAATGTAGCCACCCGAAGGCAAATCGACTCGTGGCTTCAACGCTTCTCGAATCGCCGCATTGATCCGGAAGTATTCCAAAATTGGCTGGCGATCGCGATGATGGTCGATCAACAATCCTTGTGGTGTTTGTCCCCCACTCCAGTTCTGCAAATACTGCTTGACTCGCTTCAAACCAGTACTGGAATCCACTACAATTCGATTCACATCCGCGCCATACATATCCCGCAGTACGCGCTGTATAAAATCATCGTCTCTATTCAACAATGCTGGGGGGCGAGTCGATTGGGCTTCAAGCTGGATTGTTTCCCATTGCTTTTGCAGCGCTTCTAAATCTTCGATAATCGCTTCTTCGGGTTTGCCTTCTGCCTCAGTGCGAACGAGTAAACCCATCCCTGCCGGTTTGAGTAATATTGCCAAAGCACGCAAGCGGTTCCGCTCGCTTTCACTTTTAATTCGGCGTGATAAATTGACACCTCGTCCGTAAGGCATCAACACTACGTATCTTCCCGGTAAAGTTATGTTACCTGTGAGCCTTGGTCCTTTAGTCCCTGTTGGCTCTTTCATGACTTGCACTAAAACTTTTTGCTGTGGCGTCAATAATTCCGTAATTGCCGCCGCTGTGCGCTTCAGTTTTAGTGGTCCTAAATCTGTGACATGAATAAATCCATTCCGCTCTGGATCTCCTATATTTACAAAAGCCGCATCTATCCCTGGTAATACATTTTCTACCACTCCTAGATAGATATCTCCGATTTGGTGATGACCCGTGGCGACAACGAGTTCCTGTATTTGATCTTCAGAAAAGACTGCAGCAATTTGATGCTGCTCTGCTATGATGATTTGTTTTGGCATTCAATTTCCTCAAAAATTGGCAGCACAGTGTTGCTTTGAGAGTTTGTTATTCAAGAACGCCCCTACAAGCCCAAATGTACCGATCATAAAAATTGCTAATCAAGAGCGGAATTGCACTGTGATTGCGTTTACACGCCTGATTATTCCAGAACGGCGGCATATTATTTAAGCAATTAAATCTGACCACCGTGGTAGATTTTTGTTACAACTCCTTTACCACCATTAAATTTAGCAAAGAGCAGTTGTTGTAAAAAGCATAGTGTTAGAGAATCTGACACAGCGTATTATTGATTAATGATTCACAAGCTAGCTATAAACAGAGAGTGTTGTTTATCTGCCTCAATCTTTCTCAGGAAAAAATCCTAGAAATACCACTCTAATATCTTTGCTCTCGCGCCCTGATTTCCAGGGTAGTGAATCATATCACTCAATGCAGCGCTCTTAAAATTTCCCTTCTTCCCATTCTAACGCAACCTTGTTAAAAATCAATTCCTTGGAATATGCAATTAGAGGGCAATAAAAACGTAAACTGCCCTCAAGGGATTAGACCCCTAAAATTAGCCGGTTGCGGTGGATGTGCAGCAACTGAAATTCTGCACCTGCCACACCCTCTAGCATAAACAAAATTTGTTCGGGACGCAACACCATGCCGTCGTTCCGACAACTACCTACATAACGTAGGATAACTGCAGGTTGGCTGAGCAGCTCCTTAAATTCTAACTCAAACAAGCGATCGCGCAGATTTACTTGCTGGACTTTTCCCGACTTGGTAACTTGTTCGTACCAAATTTCATCTTTGAGTCTAATTGTATCAACCCAGCTTTGCCATTGTGCAATTGTTGCTGTCTCAACACAAGCCACCGTAATTAAATACTCCGCAGCCGCTAAGACCTGACTTGAGGAAGGAGCGTTCAACAATAGTGTTTCTATATTATAGATGGGGATGTCTGCTGGTAGCGCCTTTGCCAGTTGTTTGTGAAAAGTTTCCTCATCAACAAGTTGAGTTAACCCAAAATCGACAATTTCACCGCTACTGGTAGATCCTAATGACAAAGCATTGGCAATAGAAATGCGAGGAGTCGGATGAAACCCACCCGTGAAAGAAACGGGCAAGCCTGAACGCCGCATTGCTCTATCAAACAATCGCATCAGATCCAAGTGGCTGACTAAAGCCATTTCTCCAAGCTTACCAAAGCGAACACGCACTCGTTGCGCTTTTGTTGTGTTGGGGACAAATTCACCATTAAATTCTGGAATCGGCGGCGGTGGAATCACAACATTATGACCAAAGTCAGTGCTGCAAACGCCACAGTGAGAACAACTTTCAAACGAGCAATCCGCTACTGTTGCCTCTGACAAAGCGCGTTGCAAGTCTTCCAAGAGCCACTTTTTATCAATACCAGTGTTGATATGGTCCCAAGGTAAGGGAAGATCGAGAGTGTGGGAGCAAAAAAGTGAAGGAGTGGCATAAGTTTCTTCAAGTCCCCCACTCTCACCCTCTTCCCCTCTTCCCATCTCCATGACGTTCCACTCGCCGTTTTCAACCAGGCGGTACTTCCAGTCTAACCCTGCTTCGGCAATAGCTTGTTCCCAAGCTGTAAAAGCCTTACTTACATTGTCATACCAGGCATCCATGCCTGCACCCAATTCCCACGCCCGATGTAATACGGTAGAAAGAGTGCGATCGCCTCGTCCAATAAAATCTTCCATTGCCGAGATCCGGACATCAGTGAAATTAACCTTCACTCCTTTAACTCGGCGGAATGCTTGCCGCAGTAATTCTTGCTTGCGCTTAAACTCAGAAGTAGAAACAGAGTGCCACTGAAACGGCGTATGCGGCTTAGGCGTGAAATTAGATATCGTTATATTAAACACCAGAGATTTCCTCCCGGAGGAGCGACACTCTCGCTGTAGCCAGCTTACAGTTTCCACAATGCCCAACACATCAGCATCGGTTTCGCCTGGTAAGCCGATCATGAAATATAACTTGATTTTATCCCAACCTTGTTCCCTAGCTGTTTTTACACCTCTTAGAAGTTCAACATTTGTCAAACCCTTATTCACAATGTCCCGCATTCGTTGGGTTCCTGCTTCTGGAGCAAACGTTAGTCCACCTTGCCGCGTACCGCCCAGAATATTCGCAATATTTTCATCAAATCTATCTACTCGTTGACTCGGTAGAGTCAGGGTAATGTTCTCATTTTTCAACCGATTTTTGATTTCCATCCCAACTGCTGGTAGGGATAAATAATCAGAACAGCTTAGGGATAATAAGGAAAACTCATTGTAACCAGTTTGCCGCATTCCCGATTCTATAGCTTCAATAACCTTTTCTGGTTCCACATCCCGTGCAGGTCGAGTCAGCATTCCTGGTTGACAAAAGCGACATCCACGAGTACAACCGCGTCTAATTTCAATCGTCAGCCGATCATGTACTGGTTCTATATAAGGTAGCAACCCAATTGAGTATGCTGGTATTGGAGTTGCCACCCGTCGCAAAATTTTTTGGGGTACATCTGGACGGTTCGGATGAACTGAACCATCTTCTTGCATATCGTAAAATTTCGGAACATATACACCAGGTATTTGTGCCAAATCTAACAACAACTCTTCTCGGCTCAATCTGTTCGTTTTGCCTTCCTCCAAAACCAAGCCAATTTCTGGTAGCAGTTCTTCACCATCTCCCAGTACGAAAAAGTCGAAGAAATCAGCGTAAGGTTCGGGGTTAGATGTCGCCGTCTGTCCACCCGCAAAAATTAAGGGAAAAACCAGAATATCTGCTATATTCTCCCTTTCTCCCTCTCTCCTTGCGTCCCTCTCCTTTTCTATTCTGTTTTGCCAAGTCAGAGGTATTCCCGCTAAGTCCAACATCTCTAAAATGTTGGTTGCTCCTAGTTCGTAACTCAGGCTAAAGCCCAAAATATCAAATTCTCTAAGTGCTCGCCTTGACTCTACTCCAAACAAGGGAGTGTTTGTCTCTCGAAGTTTTTGAGCAAAATCTGGTGCTGGTAGATAAGCGCGATCGCATAACTGGCGCGGCTGAGCATTCAAAATGTTATACAAAATGATATGCCCTAAATTAGACGCACCAACTTCATATATTTCTGGGTAAGTTAATGCCCAGCGTATCGTTGCCTTGTCCCAAGGTTTGTGTACTGCCAGGAACTCGTTACCTAGGTAACGAGCTGGCTTTAAAATATCCTGTGTAATTAATTTTTCAACTGCAACAGTCACGCTTGCTATCTTTTAGCTACTTTAAATTACCATTACACCTCCAACCTTAGCATTTATTTAGGTGTTTCCTAACAACTGATTGTTTTTACTCGAAAATTGTTAGCATTCTAGCCGTTCCAACAACTATTAATATATATGACCTGTCAGTATTATGTAGTATGTCTCTAGGTATACAGTTTGGAGACTAAGCCGCTAACCTTTAAGATGTCTATAGCTTCTGGCTCTCCAAAAATGTTTTAAGCATATACTCTATGTATGTCTCCCACAGAAAGACAAGCGGCTTCAAACGCCGCTTGGTTTGCAAATATCTGTAAGACACGATCAAGTTGAGTTAATTCAAAAATAATTTGAATTGACGGGTTAACATTACAAAGACTGAAGCCTCTTGTCAATTTCTGAGCGAGTTTAAGTGCAGACACTAATGCCATCAAACCAGCATTGTCTAATGATTCTACTTGCTCTAAATTTATTAGCAAGACCGTATCTTGTTCTTGTGTCAACGCTTTTATCAGATCTCGCTCGAATTCTAAGGCATTTGCGGCATTTAAAGTGCCTTGAGGAGAAATCACTATAATTTTTGGATAGGAGAGTACGGATTGCATGTTTAAATCCTATTAAAGTTGTTGAACTTTATACTTAGATGTATGTAAGCTCTGATCTGTCAGGAGTTAGTAGTCAGCTATAAAGAGGTTGTATGAACATTCAACAAGCATTCTTCATTTTGACAATTAGTATATGCTGATAGCTAAGGGTTGAGTGCATACAATGTATTTGACCATAATATGTTTTCTCTGAAATCGCCCATTCATACTAAATCTCTTTGCTAAATCTTTATTTCCATAGTGTTTTTATTTAAAGATTGTCATACTTTTTATAAAAACAGTCTTCAACTATACTTTTCTCTATCTCTGCTACAAAAAAATTATTTTAGATAGTCCCAAGAGCGTATGATGAGTTACTCTCTACATTGGAAACCTTAGTTGTGCAACATTCTAGCTTATTTGTAGCACTACTGCTTTTATGATAGTTTTCTTTGTAAGCGCGGTGATAAAGAACAATAACTCTCCTCTCTTTTAACAAAGAGATAATACTAACTCAATATTTGTTGTTATATTTAAGTATCTTTACCTTATTCTAAATTTTTAGTGCTGTTTTATACAAAAACGATGATTTACTCAATAGTTGTATGACTTAATAGTGAATCATAAATCCAATTTTTTTGTGATCTAGATCACGGTTAACCTGATACTTGGATCACGCTTCAGCACAAACTTTACATTAGATAATTGATACTTGAATATAATTTGGTTTGTTCCCTATGAAAACTAGATACGCTATTCGTCAATTGGTAGAAAAAGCTCTTGATATCAAAAAATTAACTCCGGAAATAGAAAATGAAATCAACTCAGAACTGACTAATATGGGTTACATTTCTGACGTTGACTACGAAGCGTTAGAACTATTAATGGCTGAAATGGATGCTGGACGAATTCAGTTGGTTGCAAGCTTAGGCTTGGGATAGTGATGGGCAATTGATAAGGCTTGTACTAACGTCCGCGTTTATTGAAGAAGTACGTCAAGTAGTCAAACTAAAAGTTAAGTAATAGCACTGTTTTCCTGACTGTGCAATTGCTGTTAGGTTTATATGTTGCTCTATAATCAAGAGTAATCTCATTCATTTTTAGTTCTTAAATTCCATTTATGTCTGAAAGGTGAATGTCAAGCGTTGCTTTGGTTTTGCATTTACTTGAAACCTAAACGTTCCTTCTATAAACAAAATAAACTTGAGATTCTATTTTGACTTTATAATTTTCTGCAACTTATGCAATCAGCTAATGAAGACTATCTGTCAGCCATGCTGAGACCTCCTGTATTAATGATCACAAATTGTGTTCATCGTGTAAATATTTAGCCCATAGTGTTTCGCTTGCCACTTTGAAGTCATTTCCACAAATTTTCATAGATTTAAGGGTTCATCCCAACCCCTGCTCTCACCCGAAGAGCGTGGATTTGTGTCAGTGTGCCAAGAAAGATTTTTCATTCCGAGAAAAGCGGTACGAGCATAAATTTTCATCCTCCTGGCATTTAGGTTGAGATGCTATACAATAAATTAATAACTGTTAAGCAACTGCTGGACAGAATTTCTGTGGTCGTAAATCAAAAACAAAAGAGCAAAGATCCGTGTCAGTCGAAACCATTGAGAAGCGTTCAACAACCCGCAAGCTAGCGCCTCAGTATCGCGTTTTGCTCCATAACGACACATACAACTCTATGGAGCATGTGGTTGAGGTTCTATTGACTACTATACCGAGTATCAGTCAGCCTCAAGCTGTTAGCATTATGATGGAAGCACATACTAACGGGTTAGCCTTGGTTATTGTTTGTGCTCTGGAACACGCTGAGTTTTATTGTGAAACTTTGAAAAATCACGGTTTAACCAGCACAATTGAACCAGATGAATAAGCTGAAGGGTACTAATTGCTAATTGCTAGCTTGCTAATCGCTTTACTACGATAGCAAGCTAGCTATGAGCAAGCCTTATGAAAATAAACCTTAGCCGTCTAGCCAATAGCTCTGCCCCAATTAGGCTGAGCTTCTTTTTGCTTAATTTACTGTTACTGTGGTTACCCCTCGCTATACCAATATATTTACTACAGAAAGATGCCAATTTAGTTACTATTTTAACAATTCCACCTCTGTATGCAGAGTTTATTCTCTTACTTAGGCTTTGGGGCAAGTACGTTTATCACCAACCTCATATATTTCAGCATTACGGGTTAGAACTAACATCGCACAATCGTATGGATCTGCTGCGTGGTTTAGCTCTTGCGTTAACTATCGTTTTGATGCTATTCGGAGTCGAGGGATTGTTGGGTTACTTGGTATGGCAACAACCTAAAGTTTTTTTATTGAGAGTGATTTTAGAGGGGTTAGTTGTTAGTTTAGGCTACGGATTTGCTGAAGAATTGTTGTTTCGTGGCTGGTTGCTTGATGAGTTACAGCTAGATTACAGCCCTTCTAAGGCACTTTGGCTAAATGCCTTTTTGTTTGCTGCATTACACTTTATTAAGCCAATGGAAGCCATCGTTCACACACTACCTCAATTTCCAGCATTAGTACTGCTGGGTTTAACACTAGTATGGGGTAAGCGTTGGCGTAGAAATCGTCTCGGCTTACCAATTGGGCTGCATGGTGGTTTAGTGTGCGGGAATTACATTATTAATGTTGGAGAATTAATTAAATACACTGAGCGGGTTCCTGATTGGGTTACTGGTGTAAATAAAAATCCCTTAGCCGGAGTGATGGGGTTATTGTTTTTGGGTTTGCTGGCTTTGTGGATGAAGCAGCGTAAACGTACTGACACCGTGATTGATAAGCAGCACTACAAATGAGCCTTTTGACAAACGACGACTGACGCGTTCATCCCATTCTTTGAAAGTGATGGGATGCGCTTAATCAGCCATTTTCGGTCAAACCATAGTATAAGAGTATAAATTTAAACATCCACTGTTTAATTTATTTAGACGCGCAATAAAGCCTGTTCATCCGATATTGCCTCCTTTACCTCATATGGTTTTTCTATGCCTAGTGCCAAATGTTCAGCTAACTGACTTTCAATTTGATCGCGTACAATTTGACGATACTCGAGAAAATGCTCATTGTGAGCGCAGGTAGAGAGGTAGCGATCGGCAACTTTTGGATTATGTTTGATAATACTGAACAAGTGATGCCAAAACTTCCACCTCGTTTCCCGTTTGATTCCTTGTCGCCAAATAACAATCAGCAGCGCTTTAATCATTATCCACTCTGGCATTTTAGATGGGGCAGTCCAACTCGCATTACCCATCATCAGGAAACAACGGTAAGTGCGATCCAAATACTTTACTGGATCATATAAAGAACAGAATGCATGAATGTATTCTCTGCCAATATCTTCTAAAGGACGGGTAGGGAGGAAGTTCATCAAACTCATCTGGCTACCTTGTTGATCTGATCGCAGTCGTCCTTCTTTTTTCAGCCGATGCCAAAGTGCTGTATTGGGTAGAGCTTGAAGCATACCAAAAGTAGTAGAAGGAATTGCTGCAGCTTCGGCAAACTGACAAATGCGATCGCCTGCACCCGCTTTTTCTCCATCAAACCCAATAATAAACCCAGCCATTGGGCGCAACCCCGCTTTAATAATCGTTTGCACTGCCTCAACCAGTGAATTACGGGTATTTTGAAACTTAAGAGTCAGTTGCAAACTCTCCTCATCCGGTGTTTCAATTCCCAAAAACACTGCATTGAAACCCGACTCAACCATCAACTCCATCAATTCTGGATCTTGTGCCAAGTCAACTGAAGCTTCGGTATCAAACAGGAAAGGATAGTTATGTTCTGCCATCCAGACTTTTAATTCGCGCAGTAATAGCTTGACATTTCGCTTATTGCCGATAAAGTTGTCATCAACCATGAAAATGCCACGCCGCCAACCCAACTTGTAGAGGTAATCTAACTCTGCCAAAAGTTGTGCTGGCGTTTTAGTCCGAACTTTGCGACCATAGAGAACAATAATGTCGCAAAATTCACACTGAAACGGACAACCTCGCGAAAACTGAATCGACATCATGTCGTAAGCATCAAATTCTAGTAAATCAAAGCGAGGTATTGGTGTAGTTGTGACATCAGGTTTTTCTACGGCACGCAAAACGCCAGAAGTTTCCCCGCGTTCAATGGCTTCCACAAACATAGGCAAAGTAATTTCCCCTTCATCCAGAATGAGAAAATCTGCCCCAACGTCTTGAACTTCATGAGGTACGGAGGTAGGATAAGGACCACCAACTGCAACTAACTTACCACGTCTTTTCGCTAACTGGATTTGGTCAAGTAAGTCTTGTTTCTGAACAATCATGGCAGAGAAAATCACCATATCTGCCCATGCCCATTCTTCTTCAGTTACTGAACGTATGTTGCGATCAACAAGCTTGAATTCCCATTCTTGAGGCAAAATAGCTGCCACTGTCACTAACCCCAAAGGTGGTAATAAAACCTTGCGGTCAACTAATGCTAAAATTTTCTCAAAAGACCAAAAGGTTTTGGGAAATACTGGGTATACTAACAGCACTCGCATGTAGCGCTAATCCTCTTATCTAGGAGTTATACATTAGAGGAAGTCTTTTAAGTAAAAAAGATCCCCAAATGCATAAATTGCCAGTATAAATTCCTT
>JAQYWO010000500.1 GCA_029379215.1 Rhizonema sp. PD37 | reverse complement strand
CATAGTTATAGTGTCTCCATTGTGGAATGAGCGCCTACAAGAGCTGGAATGCCAGGGTATTAAGCAGATTCAGCGCATCAGCAAAGTTTTGGATCGCGTAGTGTGGCAGTTCCCACTGAATGCAGTGAGTAATGAGTTTGTGCTTGGCAAACACAAAATCAACCGCTTGCGCCGCGCAGAAATCTGACGTGCCATCGCCAGTTAGTTATTTATAGTGATACTAATCAAAAGTAAAAAACTAGTAAAATGCGATCGCCAAAATCGAAAACTTTAAGAGGATGTTTGAAAAGTCGGCAATTGAGTAAAAAAAGCACTCAGGGCTAATCGCAGTTAATAAGTAAACACAACAGCACCACTGGTGTCCGCATTCATGATTTAAGACACACGTTTACCTGTGAGCGTGTAGGTTTAGTGTCTCTTGAAGAATTACAAAGAAAGGCAGGGGGCAGGAGGCAGCTATGCTGAAGGCTTTCTGCCTCCTGTCCTCTTAAAAAAACTTTAGTTCTGGGTTTAAAGCCCAGTTTAAAAAAAGATGTTTTAAGGGGACGCATAGCGCGAGGAAAAACGGCGTCCAAGTGTAAAGTCTGCCGGGGTCAGCAACCCCCGGCGAGCTTTACTTCAATCCCATACTTTTAAGTGTGGGATCATAGCTGCCCTCTGCCCTCTGAAGCGCATTAATAGGACATAAGAGTATTCAAACAACTTTACGCTACCAAAAAGTGACTTCACAGAAAGCTGAATCAGCTGCACGTCGTGCCTTTGATGTTCTAATTAATACATACTATTAAGTGATATCAACTCCAACCAGAATGTTCAGTTATGCTCATAGTACAAATGTAAAAAATATTATTTTGATTTGAATTAAAAATGTGTACTCAAAAGAATAGAAGATACCTTTTGGTTTAAAAGTGAGAGATAAACTAGTACAAGGCGATTTTGTGTTGTAAATATTACTTGAGTGACCTTAATAGACCGTACCGCTTACCCTAAATTTAAACAATTACCTGACCCGAAAGAACTGGCAGAACTTTATACACCAACAGAAACAGAAATTAAGTTTGTCAAGTCTCGTACCAAGAGCCAATCTGGGTTTCTCTGTTTCATAGTAATGTTAAAATCTTTCCAGCAGCTTGGAGATTTTTCTCATCCGGAGTGCGTGCCCATTGCGGTTATTAAACATTTGCGGTCGTATTTAAAGTTACAAGACTGGGTAAAAGCAATTCTCTCGGAACGCCAGCGCTACAATTACGAAAATGCGATTCGGAAATATCTGGGGGTTAAACAATACGATAAACCAGCCCAAAAATTGATTGTGATCGCGATTGCAACATCTGCAGAAGTTAAGGATCATCCGGCTGATTTAATCAACGTAGCGATTGAAGAATTAGTTAAGGAAAGGTATGAACTACCTGCGTTTAGCATTGACCGTTTGGTCGGTCATATTCGCGCTTCGGTTAACGACTTTCCGGGTGCAAAGCATCCAGATATTGAACACCCGCAACTTGGATTATTCGCGTACTACTTAACGTATTTAATACTCAAATTCGACTCTATATTACATATTTGAGGAAAATAATCTGTATTTATAAATACAAAAATCAATGCACTTACCCTGTAATTGATTGCAATAATGATGTTATTATGATATTGTACTTGTAAAGTTTTAAATAAGAAGCAATTAGGTTATCAAGGAGTAATTTGCCAACAGAGAAACTATTGTGTGGTACAGTTGTTCTCGTTCTAAGCAGGTAAATCCTCAAAGTTTAAAGGTTTTATATTTAAGATATGGCTATGCCTCACCAATATAGTCAGCGTTAGATCACTGCTCAAATTCATGTTTTTGTCTAATTTGTTGCGCGAATATTTAAAGTAGTTGCATAACTTAACAGCTTAACTGTAGATGCTTCATTGCTTTGAATGAATTTAGCAGTAAAATTCACACAAAAGAACATTAATACCACTCATTTTTTGCTTAACAAGATATTATGAAAATCTTGGTCGTTGATGATGATGAACAAATTTTAACACTCATTCGTTCTGCTTTATCTCAACAGAACTATATTGTTGATGTCGCCACTGATGGTGAGATGGGTTGGGGATTCTTAGAAGCAAATCCCTATGCTCTAGTGCTGTTAGACGTGATATTGCCGAAGCTGAACGGGATCGAATTGTGTCGGCGACTCCGCAACCAGAAAAACGAAACGCCTATTCTCATGCTTACGAGCTGTGGACAGAGCACGGATAAAGTTTTGGGCTTAGATACGGGAGCCGATGACTATGTGGTGAAACCCTTTGATATTCACGAGTTGGTGGCGAGAGTTCGGGCATTGCTGCGGCGTGGTGTGACTACAACCCCCATCCTCGAATGGGGGGCACTTCAGTTTAACCCCTCTTCCCAGGAAATCACCTATGGAGGACAGAAGCTGAATCTCCGTCCTAAGGAATTGTCATTACTAGAACTGTTTTTACGCCATCAACAGCGGGTATTCAGCCGCCAAGCAATTTTGGATCACCTTTGGTCACTGGAGGATTCGCCCAACGACAGTACAGTCAAGGCGCATATTCGCGGCATTCGACAAGCATTCCAAGCTGTGGGTGTTCAGGCTCCAATCGAAACGCTTTACGGACAAGGCTATCGTCTCGATCCGGCGTTTTTAAATTCTCGATCGCTGTCTTTATCTGAGCCAGTTTCCTTGATCGCCTCTCCTGCCAATCCCGACTTATCCTCCCTAGTGCAGCAGGTTTGGCAGCATGTTCAACAACAGAGTTGGCAGCGAGTGCTGCAATTGCAAACTATCGTCCAGACTTGGAGGCTCGTCGGTTTCACTCCAGATTCCCTACAGCAGGCAACGACAATAGCACATCAATTGGCGGGAGTCATGGGTTCCTTCGGTTTTGATGCGGCTTCCAAGTTGGCGAAGTGCCTAGAGTATTACTTCAGCCTGAATCCGATCGCCACTTTAGAAGTCATGCAAGTGGAGCAATTGGTGAGGGAATTGCGGCAGTTGGTTGAGCAGGCGATGACGAAATTCCCACCTACCCCACTCCGGGAGGTGGCTGGTCGAGTTTTGCTGATTTCACGAAATCAAACTTGGTTGAATGAAATAGTTACTGCTGCCGAACTCACTCACCTAGGTTGGCAATTTGATCGCTGTTCGCCTACGACGGTACACCAGCCATTAAGTCGGCAGCATCCTGATGTGATTGTGCTCGAACTCTCTCAATCCCATCGCCAAACAGATTGGAGTTTGCTCGCCACCTTGGCAAACAATAGTCAACTAAAGGTGGCAATTTGTGTGGTGGCTGAAACGGATGATGCCAGCGATCGCCTGCAAGCTGCTCAAAAGGGCGCTGAAGTTTTTCTGTGCAAAAGCTGTTCCTCGGCTACAAAAATACTGCAAACTTT
Organism: Rhizonema sp. PD37; assembly: GCA_029379215.1. Classification (GTDB taxonomy): domain Bacteria; phylum Cyanobacteriota; class Cyanobacteriia; order Cyanobacteriales; family Nostocaceae; genus Rhizonema. The sequence goes on along the minus strand of JAQYWO010000500.1, from coordinate 281 downwards.
GGCACAGATAAATCCCCGTAACCAGTTAGCATCCATGAAAGCGTTAGCGATGACAAGCCCTCCCTTGCAAGACGTGACAGCAGTCGGCATCCATGCTAATGTTAATGTAATGAATTATACCTATAATTGAAAGCATAGCTGCCCTGCCTTGCCCATAGCGGGTACTCACCGCCCCCTTTCAAGGGTAGGTATTTAAAAATCAGGCAGTAGAGAGGGTGATTTGAAATATAGCAACCGCCAAGGCGGTTTGAGCATAAACTAGATGTTGCTATACATGAAGT
>JAQYWO010000069.1 GCA_029379215.1 Rhizonema sp. PD37 | reverse complement strand
GTTATATTGAGAAGGATGATGAATTTGTAAAATCAATATCTCAGGCTGCTGATAAAGTGAATTATAGATTTACTACAATTGAGAAAATAATTCAAGAAGTTTTATCATGATTAGTTTACTACGCTTGAAGAATTTTAAAGCGTTTGAGGATCAATTACTTGAATTTAAACATCTAACTTTACTTTCTGGTCTTAATAGTACAGGCAAATCTTCGACTCTTCAAGCGCTGCTCCTGCTGCGTCAATCATACCAACAGGATTTACTACCAGACAAAGGCTTAGCTCTCAATGGTCAGTTTGTTTGTATAGGAACAGCTCAAGATGCACTTTTTGAGGGTGCAAAAGATGACTCCATTGGTTTTGAACTTTCTTTTGAAGATGGAAGTAAAGGTATATGGCTTTTCAACTACAATCAAGAAGCTGATGTACTAGCTCTCGCTTCACAACCAACTGCCCCTGATATACATAAAGCCAGTCTTTTCAGTGATAATTTCCACTACCTTCAAGCAGAACGTATTAGTCCCCGTACATACTTTGACATCTCAGATTTTCAGGTAAGACAGCACCAACAACTAGGAAGTAGTGGGGAATACACAGCACACTTCCTATCAATTTATAGAGATAAAGTAATTCCTCACTCTAATTTGAGTCATCCTTTGGCAAAGTCACTTAATCTTAGAGATCAAGTTGAGGCATGGATAGGAGAAGTCAGTCCTGGTACACGTATTGAAATCAAGTCGAATCCAGATATGGATTTAGTGAGTTTTCAGTACTCCTACGGACTTAGTAACCCTTATCGTGCAACCAATGTTGGTTTTGGAATTACATATACCTTACCCATCATTGTGGCAGTACTTGCATCCCAGCCAGGGACACTCATCTTAATTGAAAACCCAGAAGCTCATCTTCATCCCAAAGGGCAGGCAAAAATGGGTGAGTTATTAGCACTTGCAGCAAGTTGTGGCATTCAGGTAGTGATAGAAACCCATAGCGACCATGTTTTAAATGGGATTCGTCTCACTGTTCATGGTGGTAAACTTGATCCTAAAGATGTTAAGTTGCACTACTTCCAACGAAAAGAAAAGGATGGATTAGCTTTTACCCAAGCAATTTCGCCACATATTGATAGAAACGGACGAATTGACAAATGGCCCGACGGCTTCTTTGATGAGTGGGATAAAAGTTTGGAGGTTTTGTTAGAACCAGTGGGAGATTAGAACATGGATTTGGAGATGGTACTGAATGAACTGTCTCTGCGGACTTCTGCTGGTGATATTCAAACAGCACGGCAATTGATGTCAGAACTGATTAGTACTTTGCGCCAAGCAACTACTAGCGGCGTGAATCGCGTACTTCGCACCCACAGTGACATTAATTCTATTGAACTTGCTCCCAGCTATTCCGTGGTTCAATGGCGAAACGATCCGAATGTAGATCAAGAGCAGCGTCGTTTCTTCAGAACTTTAACAGCTAAAGCTCCTTTTTGTACTGATGTTGTTGAAGAAATTAAAAACGACTTTGAGTTGTCTGAAGTCTTGCATCAAGGAGAGCTAGCTATAGGACTAGGTTTTGCTCTGGTGAGTGATGCACTTGCAGTTAGTTTACCTTCAAACTCTCGATGGGATTGTAGCCGTCTGGTGTTAGAAGTCACACAAGTTGATGAGTCCGAAGAATTAATTGACAAAACAGTAGAACTTGTCCACGCTAGTCGTGGCTACCATGTGCAGGAACATGCAGATTGGATATACAAACGCATTAGTATTGACGTGAGTGACGGGTTCGATCTATGGGAGCGAAGAGCAGAGTTATTTCCCAGTTTGATATTTTGTAGTCGTGTCAGCAAGCAATTAGAAAGCCTTGGTAGTGGTGATCCAATGCTAGGACAAGTTAGAAGTCGCCTGTCTGAGCTTGACGATTTTTGTAAAAGTTGGACAACTGGCTCGTTTAATCGAGATAATCTTAAAAGCAAGGCTTCTCCAGAAAGTGATTCCAGGCTCAATCAGTTTAGGCAGAAATTAACCTTTAAGTGTCCTGATGGTAGGGAGCGTATCTTCAGTTGGCACGTCCGAATAACACCAGGAGCCTGGCGGCTTCATTTCTCTGTAGAATCAGGACCAGGAACAATTATTATTGGGTATATTGGTTCCAAAATTCTCTAATTTCAACATTGTAGTGAAACAATAGTGATTGCGATTAGGGAGTCAATCCAGTATTGATGCTTGACGAAATGCAATATTTGTGATGGATAAATTTTTGATAGAATTGGTCAAATGAAAGGCAAGTCAGTAGAGTGAGTGAAACAGCATTCGCACCATATCCATATTATGCTTATATTATCAACCATTATTTCTTAACAGATGCCCTAAGCACTCTACTACTTTGGTAAGTTTTTGAACCGCTTGATCACCCACATTGATAGAGTACAGGGATACTAAGGGCAGGTTAAAGTAAGTGTAAGTAGATAGAATTGCTTTGAACTAAATGGCTGATTCAAGCATAGAAGAAATTTCCGCGCAGTTAGAAAGCTCTAATTTGCGCGATCGCATGGTAGCACTTGCCTCTTTAAGGAATGTCCCAGCAGAGGACGCAGTCCCATTGATTAAAAAGGTGCTGGACGACGAATCTCTCCAATTGCGCTCAATGGCAATATTTGCCTTAGGGGTTAAACAAACGGCAGAATGTTACTCAATTTTAGTACAAACTCTAGAAACTGACCCTGATTATGGTATCCGTGCTGATGCTGCTGGAGCACTAGGATATTTAGGTGACATTAGAGGCTTTGAACCGTTAGTAAGGGCTTTTTACGAAGATACCGATTGGTTGGTGCGTTTTAGTGCTGCAGTTTCCTTGGGCAATCTGAAAGATCCCCGCGCTCATGAAGTCCTGATTAAAGCGCTGGATAGTGAGGAAGTTGTAGTACAACAAGCGGCGATCGCTGCATTGGGAGAAATCAAAGATATATCGGCAATAGATGATATTCTCCGCTTCGCCCAATCAGATGATTGGTTAGTACGCCAACGCCTTGCAGAAGCCTTAGGTCATCTTCAAAGTCCCAAGAGTATCTCGGCATTGAAATACTTAGAGAAGGATAGTCATTCTCACGTTTCTGAGGCAGCGAGAATCTCTCTCCAAAGGTTAGAAGCAGAGCAATAGCGGTTGAACACAATGGCTTAATAGCTGGTGCGCTTAAGCCCTGGTTTGGAAGATCAAAATAATCATTAGCAAGCTGTTAATTAAGCCATTACAATCATGAGACGTTAGCAGCAATTAATGACACTTCTGAGTTACCTGCATCGGTTTTCTCGTGCTTTAGTTTATCCCTTTAGATTCAATCGCTAGACAGGAAGTTGACATTGTTGGTTTTGCGATCGCAAATAACAGTAAGAATATATAGGACTCCTATTTGATTTTTGAACAACTAAGCTGCCTAGAAGCTTGACAGACAAAGGTTTTCTTGTCAGTATACTTAGCAAGATTCAAATAGGATTTCTATATGGTGGGCAAAATATATTAAACCTGCTATGAACCTGCTACTTTAAAAAAGAGGAATAAAAAGGATTTTGACGTGAATATTGAAGAATTTTTTCAGTTGAGTGCCGGTAAGTGGTTTTCTCATCGCACCAGTCATCATTTAGCCTTTAAGCAAGCAGAAAATGGTAAATCAGACATCGTGATTGAGACGCTACCTGCAGATCATCCAGATGTGATCAAACTGTGCGAACAATATGAATTTGAACCTAGCCGTGCGTCTTGTGGTGCAAGAGTCACTTGGAACGGGACAATGGAATGGGATGAAGAAAAACATAATGGTTCTACAGTACTGGTGATTGTTCCCAATGAAGATGATCCCGACGAAGGCAAGTTGTTGCGGGAAATGGGTTATGCAGAGAAGACTCCAGTCGCAGGAAGCTACAAGATGGGTAGTGATGGTGCACTGACATTAGTTACAGAGTACGAAACTATGTGGTCTGAAGAACGTTTGTGGTTTGCCAGTCCTAATTTGCGAATGCGGGTGGGTGTTTTGAAACGTTTTGGCGGCTTTAGTATGGCTTCCTTTACTTCTGAGATTCGCATGGGTGGACAACCTGCACAGCAAGCTTCCGAAGCAGCTCAGCCAGTATCAAGTTAGTGTCATGTAAAACCCAGGCTAACAGGAGTTAACCAGAGATTTTTGTTTCTTTAATACGGTTTAGTTAAGAAGATGGTAAGTTGGGGAGCTACCTGCGGTGGGCAGTTGGCATCCCGACTTGTGCAAAGTGGCTTTAGAACGCGACGCGAAACCCAACAAACGTTTATTGATATTGTTGGGTTGCGTTCCACAAACGCCCTGACGCTCGTACCCCTTCTCCTGTCGGAGACGCTTCGCGAACGGGGAAGCAAGCTACGCATGATTGCGTCTCCCCGAGTGAGAAGACTCGCTAACGGGTTCAGCAGTCGCCTACGGCGGGAAAACGCCTCATACGCGCTGCTTCACCAGTCACCGTTTCTAGCTGGCGTGAGTCCCCTTCAGCGTGGGCTCCCTAACCTACGCTCTTATTAATTTTTATACTCGTATATTTTCCAATCTTGTCTGGCTACGCCAAACTTTGATTAAAAGACTATTCATATTTGTTCCGTTATTAATACCGACACTAATTCAATTGAAGGAATATAGTACAGGACTTCTAACGGTAAGTAATTAAATTTTTAACAAATTAGCCAACGCCTGTGGCAATGGTAGTATAATAACGACCAACAAAGCCATTGCCAGCAAACCCCAAATATCACGTTTATTGTCTAGTTCAGTGACATCATTGAGAGCAGGCTCATCAATGAGCGGTACAAACCATAACACAATCGCCCAGAAAAAGAACACTGGCTGCACTAAAGAAAGAAGGAGAAGCAGCAAGCGAGAAACTTGACCAATGACAATTGCGGTTCTTTGCCCGAACATAGCATGGATTATGTGACCTCCGTCCAACTGGCCTACTGGCATCAAATTCAATGCTGTTACTATCAGACCTAAAAAACCTGCTACAGCTACAGGATGTAAGTCAAGAGCTGATTTTGCTGTTAATTGACTTCCCAAAGCTAACTTCGAGAGGAGTGCAAGTAGGATAGAATTTTGAGGATTGAGAGCGTCAGGATTAAGAATTCCTGTTTTTTCCGTGATGGCAATCACTTTAGAATGAGCCAAACCCCAGATGAGTAAGGGTAAGGTGACAACAAAGCCTGAAATCGGTCCAGCAATACTCAGGTCAAATAAAGCTTTACGGTTGGGTACAGGACTACGCATTTGAATAAATGCACCAAAGGTTCCCAGGAAAAAAGGTACCGGAATAAAGTAAGGCAGTGTCGAGCGAATTTTGTAGTACCTAGCTGTCAAATAGTGACCGAGTTCGTGGATGCCCAAAATTGCGATGATCGCCACCGCATAAGGCAATCCCTTCAGAAGTGCACCTGGGTTGGAGTACCCTGATGTAGGATCAATGCCAGCAATCCTCGTTCCTACCAAGGTCGTCGTCATGAACGTAGCTAAAAGAAGTACAAGCGCTAATCCAGGTCGAGCTAACTTCTCGGATTGGCTTGCATGAGTTTTAGTCGCTTGAGCATTGGGAACAAGAACAAAGAAGGGTTTGCCATTAAAACCTTCTTGAAAGATCAGCACAAAGCGCTCCCCAAACTGCGCTTCTATATTTGCCTTAACCTGTTGATAGGCATTTGTCGGATTAGTTTTTAACTTACCTCGGCAAATGACAGCTTGAGGTCGATACTCAATGTTTTGGATGTAGTATACAGACCAGGGAAAACAATTTCGCAGCTGGGTTTCTTCTGTTGGCTCAATGGGACGCACTGGTAGTGATTCTGCGATAGGATGGATAGCCGACTGTTGTTCTGGTGCTTTGGGTTCGGTCTTCTCATGAGGGCGAGCGACGTTCCCACTGAAACTACAGCCAGTATAACAGAGGGCAGATGATTATCAGCCAAATCGTAAGAGTTTTTAGTGGATGTCGTGGACTGCCATAGACAACATTCCACCCCGTCCACAGAGCCGTGCTAATTCGCTCATTACCAACCATGTGGAGCCAGATAGGCATCTTTGTCAGGTCAAAAAGAAAGGCAGCTATGCTGGAGGCAGAAGGCAGAAGGTATAAGACAATACAATGAGGGTTCAATCGCTCATTAATTGGAGACAACCAACCTGTAGTATGGTGGGGCAAAGTCGTGAAGTCTGCCGGACGGAAGATTCCGTCCGGCGAGCTTCGCTGCCAGGGGAAGCAACCCAAGAGCGAGCTTTGCGGCTTGGACCCGGTTTGTAGCTGCTTTGACAGAGAACAGAGATAAATTGTGTATAAAATATTACTTTAAACTTCTGCCCTCTGCCCTCTGCCCTCTGCATAGCTGCCTTGCCCGAAGGGCTGGTCATAGTAAAAGAACAACCAAAAATCCCGTCTGATCATTAAATTATCTTGAAATATGAGTTTTGCTAATCCCATCCCTCACGAATCGAGTTATAAACTCAAGCCACCACGAATAGTCCTTTCTCAGGAAGTAGAGAACCTTGGACTTGGTTCGGATTTCACGCTCAATACTATTTTTGCCTTTCCACCAAATCGAGAGACGTTAGGAGGAACCGCTTATTTTATTGTCAGAAACGAAGGCAATATCTTGATCGATTGTCCGGCATGGGACAAGACAAATCAGGATTTTTTGCATTTGCATGGTGGCGTGCGTTGGTTATTTTTGACGCATCGGAGTGCGATCGCTCTCTCCACAGAAATCCAGCAAACCTTTGGATTGGAGATTCTGATTCAAGAACAAGAAGCTTATTTAATACCCGGATTAACTCACATAGCCTTTAGTCGAGAATTCACTTTAAATTCAGTAGCAAGACTAATTTGGACACCCGGTCATTCTCCGGGTTCATCCTGCCTTTACTACAGTGATTTTGGCGGTGTACTGTTCTCGGGACGTCATTTACTTCCCGATCACCAAGGTGAACCCGTGCCATTGCGAACAGCGAAAACCTTTCACTGGCCTCGACAAATTAAGAGTCTCCAGTTGCTGCGCGATCGCTTTACACCAGAAACTCTTCAGTATATTTGTCCTGGTGCAAACACGGGATTTCTCAGAGGAAAACGAGCAATAGATCGAGCTTATCAGCACTTAGATAGTTTGGATCTACAAGCTCTACTTCAGACTGAACCTCCTCTTTAAAGGGAATGGGTAACGCTTAACGTGGTAGTCAGATTACCCAACAGATGAAGTGATCAGTGACATCATCTTTGGATGTACTCAGATATACTTTATAATTAAACTGACTCCTACGTACTCCCCACAACCAAATTTTTTGCCAAAATTTCTACTGCTGCCTGATATTGGAGATCGGCTTCTGTACCAACCTGCTGGCGGTTGATGTTAACAGAGGGAATAACTTTATCTGGATGAATACCTAATTTGTTAATATCTCGATGGTTGGGAGTTTCGTACTTAGCAATTGTGACGGCTAAGCCAGAACCATCTGATAACTCAAACAAGGATTGGATTAAACCTTTACCAAAGGTAGTTTCTCCAACTAATGAGGCACGATTATTATCTTGTAAAGCACCAGCAAGTATCTCACTAGCACTGGCAGTTCCTTGATTCACCAAAACAACTAAAGGATCTTTTGTCAAGGAAGGACCAAAGGCGTCAAATGACCCCTGAATACCTTGCCTATTCACCGTGTAAACGACAGTCCCAGAGTCTAACCACAAACGGGCAATCTCAATTCCCGCCTGCAACAGTCCGCCAGGATTGTTTCGTAAATCGAGAATATAGGCATCAGCACCTTTTTTCTCTAAACTGGAAATAGCGCGTGCCAGTTCGGCTGATGCATTAGCATTAAATTGTGTGAGGCGAATGTATCCGAGGGGCATTCCTTGAGGAGAGGAGCGTAATTCTGCTACTACTGGATTAAGAGCAATGCGATCGCGTATTATTTGAATTTCCTTTTCTCCTCCATCTCGTTCAATCAATAAGGTAACAGAACTACCAATTGGTCCCCGCATCTTAGCAGCAGCTTCGTCGAGAGTAAGTTTTTCTGTAGAAATCCCTTCAATTTTGAGGATGTGATCGTGTGGTTTCATCCCGGCTTTTTCTGCTGGTGAACCAGCTATAGGAGACACTACCTCTAGCTTTCCAGTTTCCGAATTAAGAGCAATTTGCAATCCTACTCCCATGAGTTCCCCGGAGGTATTGACTTGCAAACTACGGTACTGCTCCTGGTCTAAAAAGCGGGTGAAAGGGTCGTCAAGGCTCTTCAGCATTGTTTGAATTGCCGTATAAGCAGCCGGGGAATCGTTGAGCGGTTTCTCTAAGGCCTTTTTTCGTAACGCTGACCAATTTTGATGATTAAATGTCCCATCTATATAGGTATGATTAACAATTCGCCAAACTTCGGTGACTAGCTTTTGTTCTTCTGTTAAAGCCAATACAGGTTGACAAAAGCTGCAAAAACCTAACCAAAAAGTTACGAGCAGTGATAATCCAATCCGACAAAACTGTTTGTGCATGAACCCTATTTTCACTTCCACTTTTAACCCAAATTACAATAAGAGCACAAAAATACCCATTGACTTTTAGTTATGGGACGGGCAGTTGCCTGTGGCGGAACCAGCAAAAAGAGCGAGTGTCTTCCACCGTAGGTAAGGAGCGTCTGAATTCCTTCCTACAGAACTGCCCACATGAATGGCGGCGCATGTGGTGCTTGTTGACGGTTAACTGTTATTAGGAATTTAAGTCAACAGTTAATGCGCTCAGCTCCCGTTATGAATCAAGGAACGGGAGCTTAACAGAATCATATTGATGAAATCTATTTCTTGATTATGTTATAGAAATTGTCAAGAGCATGAGAATTCTTCTAAATCTGCCCTTCATTGATATGGATAAACTTGGGTCAAATTTAAGAGCAGTGGTACAATTGAATCATGTAGTGTGGTGAGTGGGATCAACTCACCGAGCGATAAGATCTACTTTGTATCCACGACTTTGTGTGTCTGGCTACGAATAGAACGCAATACATACCCTCTTTCATTGAGTGTTAACTTTTTTAATAGGAAAGTCAACTCTCTTACTGCTCGCAATACAGACGAGCAAAATTCTCTTAGTCAAAATCCCAAAATTTTTAATTGGGATGTTTATTAACCGCGAGCAATTCTGAGGAACTTGAGATTATTGTATGGCTAACGTTTATGACTGGTTTGAGGAACGCTTGGAGATTCAAGCCCTCGCTGAAGACGTTACTAGCAAGTACGTCCCCCCTCACGTCAACATCTTTTACTGTCTTGGTGGCATCACCCTAACGTGCTTTCTCATTCAGTTCGCCACTGGATTTGCCATGACATTCTACTACAAGCCAACTGTGACCGAAGCTTATTCTTCGGTGCAGTACTTAATGAATGAAGTGAACTTCGGCTGGCTGATTCGCTCCGTCCATCGCTGGTCTGCCAGTATGATGGTGCTGATGATGATTTTGCACGTCTTCCGGATTTACCTAACTGGTGGTTTCAAAAAGCCTCGTGAACTTACTTGGGTAACTGGTGTCATCTTGGCTGTGATCACCGTTTCCTTCGGTGTGACTGGTTACTCCTTGCCTTGGGACCAAGTTGGTTACTGGGCTGTGAAAATTGTCAGCGGCGTACCAGAGGCAATTCCTATCGTGGGCACAACCATATCTGAATTGCTACGTGGTGGATCAAGTGTCGGTCAAGCAACTTTGACTCGCTATTACAGCGCACACACTTTTGTGCTGCCTTGGTTCATTGCTGTCTTTATGCTGCTGCACTTTTTGATGATCCGTAAGCAAGGGATTTCTGGTCCTTTGTAATTTAGCTTTTGCTATTTTAGTTGTCAAATTAGTTGTAGCAGTAAGGCAATCAGCCGTTTTGACGAAGGGGAGATACGGCGCTAATTGAACCGGACTCACTAGTCAGTATACTTAACTTCTCAAGCTGAGGCGCTAGCTCTTGTCTAACACTTAACAAAGCTCAATCCAAAGAAGTTTTGACGGCTGATTGCTTACTGAAAATCTCAAAAATTAAATTCCGTCCCAACTAAGAGTAGCAGGCGATCGGGCAAAGGCAGTTCATACCAAGATTGATTTGTTTGTTTTAAACTTATAACTATACAATGCCACAAGCTATTAAGCCAGTAAATGTATATTCAGTAGACGTTAGAGTTGTTATTTGCGACAGAAGACGCATGACACAGTCTCCAAGTCCAAGACTGCAATACAGATACGCATTGGCTTATAAGTGATAAAAGACAATGAATCTAGAAGCTAATGCCCGAAAGCTAGTAGCTTTCACAAATGCTTTAACTTAACTTAGGCAGGAGAACATATTTCAAAATGGCAACAGTAAAAAAACCCGATCTTAGCGATCCAATGCTGAGAGCCAAACTCGCCAAAGGTATGGGTCACAACTACTATGGTGAACCTGCTTGGCCCAATGACTTACTCTATGTCTTTCCAATTGTGATCATGGGAACGTTCGCTGCTATTGTAGCTCTAGCTGTGCTAGACCCCGCGATGACAGGAGAACCAGCAGACCCCTTCGCTACACCGTTGGAAATTCTACCCGAGTGGTACTTGTATCCTGTATTCCAGATTCTGCGTTCACTTCCTAACAAACTCTTAGGGGTATTAGCAATGGCTGCTGTACCCTTAGGGTTAATGCTCGTTCCCTTTATTGAGAACGTTAATAAGTTCCAGAATCCATTCCGCCGTCCGGTAGCAACAACCGTGTTTCTGATTGGCACCTTGGTTACTCTATGGTTGGGTATTGGTGCTGCCTTACCACTAGATAAATCCCTTACTTTGGGATTATTCTAAATTAGTGATAACAAGTGTAGAAGTTTAATCAGTTTCTCAAACGCTGCCCTACACCCATATCCCCCTGTATCATAGCAGAAGGGTTTTAACGCCTGTTAATTTCAAGAGCATATTTACAGATGTGTTTTTGAGAATAACTAACAGGCGTTAATTTTAATAAACTAGGTTGCATCTATGCTGAGGCAAAATATAAAATCTGTAATTTATAGCAATCCTATTTGAGTTGTTAGACTGCTCGTTCTAACCGTCCTTTGTCACAATCAATGACGACCCACACGTAATAGCTCGCAAATCATTTAGGAATGCTGTATAACAGATATAAACGTTTCTGTAAGCATTCAGCTATTAGCATAAATAACTTGTTAAGAGAGCGGGTTAGGTTATCTATGTTTACGTAAAGTTACCGCTTAAGGGAGAATTCCCCTGGCAGACTTTAATAAATTCCTTTCATAGCTGACCACTGATTGCTGAAGTGCTGAATTTACACATTTTCACACTATTTACATTCAAGTCAAGGTCAATGCTTACCATAGTGCAGCAAGACCATCTGACGGTGAAGAGCGAACTAAAGCTTCTAAATCAGGTGCAACAATGGTTTGAGGAATTCTGTCTGCAATATTTACCTCAAGTAGGTTGGTCAGAAAGCCAACTCTATCGCCTCAATTTAGCATTAGCAGAAGGCTTTACTAACGCCGTCCGTCATGCTCATAATGCTTTACCACCGGAAACAACAATTGAAATTGGCGTTTCGCTGTGGATTGACCGAGTTGAGATCAAGATTTGGGATCGTGGAAAACCTTTTAATCCGGACGATATTGCAGAACCAGAACCAGGCACTCTGCAAGTAGGAGGGTATGGATGGTTTCTTCTACGACGTTTGGCTGACCATGTTATATATGAACGTGGAGCAGATGACAGAAATTGTCTGCTTATCGTTAAATATGGTCCAGTCGAACAGCCATAAAGACATGCCTCTCGTTTGTCCACCCAATAATTCTGGGTGTTCACAAGAGAAAATCTCATATGGTCGAGCACTCGTACTTCATTAAGCCAACTTTGATGGGTTTGTAAAGATTTATCTATAATAACTACTTTAGTCAAAAACGTTGTTGAGGTTTTCACCCCTCACTGCAAACCCGTCATTGTTGACTTGACGCATTACTATATGACGAAAAAATCACTCTTCGTATTAAATGAATAAAACTGCTTAGGTAGGCTGGTGGAAATAAAATACCAGCGTTCTTACAAAGAATATCTCTGTGTGCCGGCCAATTAACCAACATTGGCTGGTATTTTATTTTTAAGGATCTCCCTTATAGTCTAATCCAGCATGACGTGCTTGGTTAAACTAACAATAATAGGACTTACGCATTCATTTGCCTAAAAGCTTAATTTGTTGAACCGCAATAGACAAAGGACAGTTTGCAGGAGGAGCCAGTGCTACAGGAGGGTTTCCCGACAGAGGATAAGAGCGTTGGTTTCCCTCCGTAAAAATCTGTCCGTGCCAAGAATGAGTAGAGTTTGCGTAAGTCCTAAAGAAAATGAGAATTTTGGAAATTGCCCGTAATTGTACAATCACTGGCAATTCGACCGAGAGTGGCATTGATATTGTTTTGAGTGTTAAAAATAGCTCAATAGCCCTAAAAGTTTGTCATATTTGTAGTATACGTCATTCATATTTAGCTCAAATAAATTGAATGCCGTAAAGATAGCATTCGAGGTAGAGTGGCTATTTTGTTACACTTTTTCAAAGTCTTACTCAAAATCTAAGATAAAAAAAATCGAGTGGGAGAAATAGATTTAGCTCGGAAATCGACCGCAAAACCTCACCATGTTTTCGTGTTCATAGAAATTTTTGAACATGAAGGTGGAATTCAATCCTACGTCAAGGATGTTTTTCGTGCCTATCTAGCATTAAGCCACCCTCAGCATGCAGAAGTATTTTTGCTTAGGGACTGCTTTGGTTGCGAAAATCCTTTTGAATCACAAGAACGGTTGAAATTTCATTACTTCAAATCTCAGTCTTCCCAACTAGGACGAGTGAAAATGACAATGGCGTTACTCACTCATTTCTTGCGTAGAAAACCTGAACATGTCTTTTGTGGTCATGTCAATCTTGCTTCTCTCGTTGGTATGCTGTGCCAATCTTTAAGAATACCTTATACAGTCATGACTCATGGCAAAGAAGTGTGGCAACCATTACCAACTCTGACAAAATATAGTCTGCAAAAAGCCCAATATATTTGGACAGTGAGCCGCTATACTCGCAAAATCGCCTGTGCTGCTAATCATCTCGATCCGGCTCGAGTCGTAATTATGCCTTGTGCTGTGAATGGCGATCGCTTTACTCCTGCTCCAAAGTCACCAGCGTTGTTAGAGCGTTACAATTTGACAGAATCTAAAGTGATTGTGACTGTAGCACGATTGTGGTCAGGAGATATTTACAAAGGTGTAGATATTACGATTCAGGCGTTGCCATTGATAGCACAAGTAATTCCAGAAGTCAAATACTTGGTTATTGGTCGTGGTGATGACCAACCGCGATTGGCACAACTTGCCAAAGATTTAGGTGTTAGCGATCGCATAATTTTTGCTGGATTTATTCCTACTGAAGAACTCGTCGCACACTACCGTCTGGCGGATGCCTACGTGATGCCTTCTCAAGAAGGTTTTGGCATTGTCTATCTAGAGGCGATGGCTTGTGGCGTCCCAGTACTCTCTGGTGATGCTGATGGGTCAGCCGAGCCGTTACAAGATGGTAAGCTGGGATGGCGAGTTCCATACCGTGACAAGGATGCAGTAGCTACTGCTTGTATAGAAATTCTGAATGGAGATGATCTGCGGTGTCATAGACAGTGGCTGCGAGAAGAGGCGATCGCGCACTTTGGTATAGACGCTTTCCAGCAACGGTTGCAACAGCAGCTTTTGACAATGTTGAAGGATCGGTAAATACCCTAAAATTCGGAATTCCGAATTTTTTGGAATGTATTTTACTGGATTTAATAATTTTTGTCAATGACTTTGTCCTAGCTTAGTCATCGTCATCATCTTTATCTTGATCATCACCCTTGTCATGTTGGTCTTTTTTCTCGTCATCATCTCTGTCATAGTGATGTTTTTTCTTTTTATCGTGTTTCTCAGTTCGATGATCTCCGGAATCAGAAATTATGGAAATTATTTTTGTTATGCCTAAGATGGCAATAAGACAGAGAGCCGCTAGTGCGACTGCCATAGCTACCGGACTAAGTTTGCGAGTAAAAACTTGCTTATTTGGGGTTGGAGTGTTGCCCAAAACATCTATTGGCTGTAATGCCTTCAAAGCAGCAGCAGCATTATCGAAGCGATTCTTTAACTCAGGTGCTACCATTTTTTGCAACCAGTCAATAAACTTTTGATTGAGAGAAGGGGTAAGCCGTTTAACATTGATGCGATAAGCAGAATCGATTAAATTACCGATTTCGCTTGATTTTGTCTGTGTCAGTAAGCACACCAGCGTCACACCTAAACTATACAGATCTGATGCTTCCGTTAACTGACGGTTGAACATCTGTTCTGGTGGCATAAATCCTAAAGTGCCTTTAACCACACTGCTAACAGCCACTTCTCCACCACCCACACGGGCCAACCCAAAATCGACCAGATAAACCTTTTTCTCCTGACGATTAACCAAGATATTGTCGGGTTTAATATCCCGATGAATTATTGGGGGATCTGCTGATTGCAAGTAGACTAAAACTTCTAAGACAGCCTTAGCAATTTGCTTAATTTGCTTAGGTGTCCAATGGTACGTTTCCACAAGGGAGTTAGCTGGAATATATTCTTGTACCAAACAAAAACCAGATGGGGTTTCAAAGGAATCGAGGTAACGGGGAATGCTAGGATGATCCAGTTGTCGCAACACTTGAATTTCCCGCTGATGTGCATCGTAGTCTGACCAAGTAGCACCAGATCTTGCAAACTGAAATTGCTTAATCACTACAGGGGTCTGAGTCATTATATTATTTGCCAAATAAGTGACGCGACCACCGTCGCGATTTTCTCCCAGCAAACGTTCAACTTGATATCCGGTAAGGGAAAAATCTGGAAAGTTACTCATATTGATATAGAACTGTGCATTACCTACTGGTCTATGTCATTAATTTTGAGGGGTATGTAGTGAGCGATTTATCGCTCAATTTTAAGCACTAAAGTGCTTACTACGAACTTTTACAACCCGTTAGAACTAATGACATGGACTACTACCTACTCTGCTATCTGCGAAAATCGTCGTCAGGCTGGATTCGGGATCTTCATTCCTAGTTTGAACCAATACGGAGATACCTCAGACATTGTGGCGCTCATTGCTTCTCGTCCCCTACACCTCAGTTTTGGTACTGAGGATAAACATAGCCCGATTTCCCATGTCAGGATAGCTATGAGGACGATTGAGAAGGCTTATAAAAATTGTCAACAAAACTTTACTTACTTCATTGAGGAGAAACAGGGGCACTTATTGTCTGAGCAGATGTGGGAGCATGTGATAGCTAAGTTTCTCAAATACTTGCCGCCCAATTGATAGTGATTCTCCATACCATAATGAGTTGCTGGTCAATTTATCGAGTCCTGATTAAACTCGCTATCCTAGAGGGAGAGCAAGACGACATTTAAAAAATGAGCTTTAAAACCTTTCAGTTTAATTTGTCTAATCTCCGCCCTTGGTTAACCCTGTTAGCAGTGATATGGTTGCTGGCGTCATTTGGCGGTTGGTTGGTTAACTCCTTACTAATTATAGTTGCTTTACTTTTCTTAGCACCTATTGTCGCATTTGTTGGATTTCGCTGGTGGCTGCAATATAACTTAGTGAGCGATCGCTGTCCTGTCTGTAGACATGAATTTAGTGGTTTAAATAACATACAGTTACAGTGTCCTAACTGTGGAGAACAGTTATTAGTGCAACAGGGGCATTTTCAGCGCTTTACACCAGAAGGCACAATTGATGTTACAGCAGTCGAATTACCAGCTAAATCACTTGAAGAATAAGCTGAGGTGCATCTAAGCACAGCACTCCACAAGCTCATCCCATTCATTGAAGGTAAACCAGGAAATCAGGGCAACCAAGATATAATGACTGCGAAGTCTTTAAAATTTCCGTGGCTTTAGCCCGCAGAGTGTTAAAGTTTTATAACTTTATTCGTTTTAAGAGGAATAGCTTGATGGCAAATGAAAAAGCTGATGCGCTCAGAATCACCAGACGTGACGAAGACTATTCTCGCTGGTATTTAGATATTGTAGAGAGGGCTAAACTTGCTGAGGACTCGAATGTTCGCGGTTGCATGATTATTAGACCAGAAGGATATGCTATCTGGGAAAACATGCAGCTGATCTTAGACAAAATGTTCAAAGACACTGATCATGTCAATGCCTACTTCCCTTTATTTATACCTGTAAGTTTTTTTTCTAAAGAGGCACAGCATGTTTCCGGATTTGCCAAAGAGTGTGCTGTGGTGACCCACCATCGGTTAAAACTTGATGAAGACGGACAAATCGGAGTAGATCCTGATGCTGAACTTGGTGAACCACTTGTTGTCAGACCAACAAGCGAAACTATTATTTGGTCAGCGTATCGAAATTGGATTCAAAGTTATCGTGATCTACCCATTCTCTTAAATCAATGGGCAAATATTTGTCGGTGGGAAATGAGAACAAAACCTTTTCTCCGCACGACAGAGTTTCTCTGGCAAGAAGGCCATACAGCCCATGCGACTCCTGAGGAGGCGGAAGTAGAAGCCAAGCAGATGTTGGGAGTTTACAAAACATTTGTAGAACAGTATTTGTCAATACCAGTGTTTGCCGGACGTAAAACTGAGAACGAAAAGTTTCCTGGTGCCGAACATACTTACACAATTGAAACCATGACTCAGGATAGACGTGCTATCCAAGTGGGAACAAGTCATAACCTCGGAACGACTTTCTCGAAAGCTTTTGACGTCACATATTTGGCCGCTGATGGAACTCGTCAGTATCCGTTTGCAACAAGTTGGGGAATCACGACAAGATTAATTGGCTCCTTAATCATGGTTCACTCGGATGATAAAGGGTTCATTTGTCCTCCAAAGATTGCTCCATTACAAGTTATTGGTGTTCCTATCTATCGTAAAGAGGCTGAGAAAGAAAAAGTCATTTCTTGCTTCCAACAAATACAGAAACGCTTTAAAGAACTAGGAGCTTTTTCATTCAAACTTGATGACAGAGAAAACTTGAGTCCTGGATTCAAATTTAATGATTGGGAATTGAAAGGTATCCCTCTCAGACTGGAAATTGGTCTAAGAGATATGGAAAAGAATAATGCTGTACTGGTGAGACGCGATACAGGAGAGAAAATTATTATACCTCAAGATGAGCTTGAATCTCGCATTCTCGAATTGTTGAATGAAATTCAAGATAATCTCTTCAAAAAGGCTCAGGAGTTTCAGCGTCAGCATACTTATACAATTTCCACATATGAAGAATTCAAGAATTCTATCGAGAACAAACCAGGCTTCTACATAGCTTACTTTGATGGCAGTCCGGATGATGAGGAGAAAATCAAAGAAGAAACAAAAGCAACAAGTCGCTGCATTCCTTTAGAGCAGGAAGGTACGATGGGTAAATGTTTTTATACTGGAAAATCTACAAATCAACAAGTCATCTTTGCTAGAGCGTACTAGGTTGTTCACAAGCAATTAGCAACAGAACACGCTTCAGCAGTCAACCATGAACAACGGTTGTACAAGTATTCAAATTTACCGCCTTACTACTGCAATTTATACATGCTGATAGCTTAAAAGTCAAGACTGTCGTCGATAGTTTGTCCTTGGTGACAAAGGTTCTGTTGGCTTGTTATAACAGTATGCCTGCGTATCGTGAAGGGGATAAAGATTGTATATGGTTAATGCTTGGCTGCTGAAGCGCTACTTTGGAATTTCAGCTGACAGAATAATGACTATGGTTATACCAATTTCAAAAATGTTTACAACATATGAATCCATCGTAAGGGCGATCTTCGTAGCGTTAGCGAGTCTTCTCCCAAAGGGAGACGCAATCATGCGAACGAGCGTCACAGCCGTTCGCCCCTACATGGGGATCTGTCGTCGTATTCTTTTTTCAATTTGGTATTAGTTCTGTTTTTTAGCTTCTCCAGGCATTCAAAGTTGCTTTTTCGCCTTTGTTCGTGATGCCCTTTTACAAGTCATGCAAGCTAATAGCTGATGGCTCACTGCTTACTTTTCCTTAATTCCGGCAATTGCGGCCCTGACATTACCTTGATATTGTGATAATAGCTCCAAGCCCTCTTCTTTTTCTAAACCAGTCCAATGCATTAAAAGTGCTAACTTCACCCACTTGCCACTGCGATCTAGTAACAAACCCGCAGCTTCACGACTCAAGCCTGTGAGATCTTGCAAAATTCGCAAAGCGCGATCGCGTAACTTTTGATTTGTCACCGCCACATCTACCATGCGATTGCCGTAAACTTTGCCCAGCTTAACCATCACACTCGTGGAAAGGATGTTTAAAGCGAGCTTTGTTGCTGTACCAGCTTTCAAACGAGTTGAACCCGCTAGCACTTCTGGTCCTGTCAACAGGCGAATATCGATTTCTGCTTTGCTGCTGACTTGTTCGATAGGAACACAAGCGATAAAGATAGTCGTGGCTCCCCGTTGACAAGCAGCATTTAATGCCCCGTGGACAAAAGGCGTTGTGCCGCCTGCGGTGATACCCACAACGACGTCCATCTGCGTAACTTGTCGCTCTCGAATCGCCGCTTCTCCATCTTCAGCACGATCTTCTAAATCTTCAGAACTGCGAACGAGCGCACCCGCACCACCAGCAATAATCCCCTGTACCAAATCTGGCGGTGTACAGAAAGTAGGCGGACATTCAGCAGCGTCTAAAACCCCTAACCTACCACTGGTTCCCGCACCAATGTAAAATAGGCGTCCTCCTTGACGTAAACGCTCTGCAGTTGTGTCTATTGCTTGAGCTAACTCAACTTTAGCCGCGACAACCGCAGCCACTGCCTTTTCATCTTCGCTATTAAATAGTTCTACCAATTCTATTGAACTGATCTGGTCTAAATTAAGACTACTAGGATTGACCTGTTCTGTTAAAAGATTCCCGCGTTCTTGCAATGTCATTTGTGGTTTGTCCGTGCGTTATTAGTCGTGGGTTATTAGTTGTTAGTTGATAATATGTTCGCCACGAACAACTAACAACTAACCACGTTCCTCTTAACACATCCCCAACTTCTTATAGAAGTCGGGGATGTTTTTTACAACAGCCCCTCTAATTTACGACGAAGACTATCTAGTTCAGCATCAGACAATTCCTGCTTTTCTGGCGCTTTCGGTTGGGGATCGGTTTTTTCTACCTCAGAGTCTAATTTCCAGTCAGTTTCTTCAACGTTAGTTTCCGGAGGAAGGACAATACCAGAGTTTT
Organism: Rhizonema sp. PD37; assembly: GCA_029379215.1. Lineage (GTDB taxonomy): Bacteria > Cyanobacteriota > Cyanobacteriia > Cyanobacteriales > Nostocaceae > Rhizonema. Next base: position 12,404 of record JAQYWO010000069.1, on the reverse strand, counting down.
CTGAAACTATTTCCCAATCGTAGTCAGCACTTTGGCAAAATTGCTTAACTTCCTCAGAATCAATCTCTTCTACTGTCGGTGAAGGAAAATCCTGAGCTTCTAACATTAGGGCAAAGCGCGTGGCATCGTCTTCCGACTCAAACATCAGAATCTTGTTGCGATCGCCCACCCGAACTGTGTGAATTCCCTCATTTTCTGTTCTGGCATTGAAAATCAACACAAAGGTACGCATGGGTGTAAGCATCTAATTTTGATCTATATTAAACATGACTGATGCATCATGTACCAGACATCCAGTTTCTGCACTCATTATTAAGTTTTACAAACAAGCAGGAACTTTAGTCAACCGTCAATATTCTACAGTAATGTGGACACCCTATCTTTAATTTCCATATGGATCTCAAAATTTTGAGCAAAGAAGCATAATTGTTAATATTCTTAATATTTTTTTAGTCTGAAAAAATGCTTATTAACTTAATTTTTGCTAAATGATGTTCCCTTAATGCTATAGAGTAAGCGGATTCATCAGTAGAATAAATCTAAAAATCCGCACATCAGTCAGAGAAAATCCAAAATTGAAAGACTCAATTTGGTATAGTCAGTTATCCTAATAAAATGGCATCAATAAATAGGGTGCCAGCTAAATCCGGTGAGTCAGTGGTGAGATGAAATGACTAACTCTCCCAATCCAGAAAATCAGTCCAATTCCGATAATAATAACCGTAAGTGGTTGATGGTTCGTCGTGGCAGCTTTGCTTTAGGCGGTCTAGCGCTAGTTGGACTTGCAGGCGGTGCTTGGCGTTTGTGGGTTTTTGTTCACAAAGATTTAGTGCCTTTAGCAGAAAGCAGTCTCACCACAACACTTAACCGTCCTGTCAAACTGGGTGAAGTGAAGGAAATTTCGCTGACAGGATTAGAGTTTGGGGCTTCAGCGGTTCCGGCAACATCTACAGATCCGGCTAGGGCTTCGGTCGATAGTGTGGAGGTAGGTTTTGACCCATTGCAATTACTGTTTCATCGGACATTAAAACTAGACGTAACCCTAGTTGATCCTGATGTTTATCTTCAGCAGGACCAACAAGGGCGCTGGATTAACACTAAGTTAGCTCCACCAGGTAAACAAGGACCAATTAAAACTGTTTTAGACAAAATTTGGCTTCGTAATGCCAAAGTAGTGTTATTACCATATCCAAAGGCACCATCTTCCACTTCCACTCCTCGTCTCTCCTCAACGCCAGTCACTTTTTCCCAACTGAATGGTTCTGCACAGCTACTTAACAATAATGAGTTGGCTAAGTTTGACGTTGGCGGACAAGCAGATAGTGGTGGAGACTTTTCAATCAAAGGAGATGCACGGCTAAAAACTTTAGAATCAAACTTACAACTGCGAGGGCAAGATTTAGTTGCGGCTGATATCGGTCGCTTGGTCACATTACCATTAGACTTACAGGCAGGTCGAGTTCAAGGCGACTTGAACGTCCACTACACACCACAACAACAGCAACAATTTTCAATCCAAGGAAGCGCCAGTGTCCAAGGAGTTCAAGCTCAAGTTCCCAAAGCACCACAGCCGTTTATCAATTCCCAAGGAAACCTCCGCTTTCAGGGAACCCAAGTGCAGTTGGATAACATGAGGACAAGCTTCGGAAAAATACCTCTGGTGGCTAATGGGACTATTGACACCAAGACTGGTTACAAAATAGCAGCGCGTGTTAATGCAGTCAGTCTTGCTAATGCCCAAGAAACACTCAAATTAAAACTACCTGTTTCTGTTACTGGGGAAGTTAAAGCCGATGTACAGGTTGTTGGCGCAAGTACTCAGCCAATTCTTAAAGGCACGGTGACGAGTACTAAGCCTGCCATAGTCGATAAAGTTAATCTTAAGAGCTTCCGTAGTAAGTTTGTCTATTCCCCAACAGCATCGGTTATTAACCTCAACGATATTCAAGCACAACCTACAATCGGTGGTGAAGTAACGGGTGGGGGTACAATCCAACAACTGAGTAAAATTCCGCAGCTGAATTTGAATTTCACGGCAAAGAATCTTTCCGGGGACGGGATCGCTTCTGCTTACGACATCAAAGCCCCAATAAAGCTCGGCATTGTCTCTGCGACAGCCCAGGTGACTGGTGTTCCGAGTAAAGTCCAAACACAAGTGCAATTGCTTGCACCCAATGCCACCTACCCAACAAACGGACAGGCGACAATTATCACTCAAAATAAGTCCTTCTTATTCCGCGATGTTGCTTTTAATGTAGCAGGTGGTAAGGTACAAGGGTCTGGAAGTTGGGCAAACCAGCAATATACAGCGATCGCTGATGCTTCCCAAATTGAGGTGGAACGCTTTATCAAGCCCAGTCAGTTACAAAATATTTCTCTAAATAATCCACTCTTCAACGGTCGTATTATACTCTCAGGCAAAACAGGTCCGTTTACATTCAGTAGTATTCGGACTGAAAACGCTAAACTACAAATTGCGGGTGGGACAGTTGCGGTTTCTAACGTGCAGCTACAAGACCAAAACTTTGCAGCAAAACTTGTAGCAGATAATCTCTATTTGGGACAGATTTTGAAACAGGCACCGCCAGCACTGAGCGGCCCATTGGCAGGTACGTTCCAAATTGCGGGAAATACAAATGCACTGAACATCAAAAACTTACGTGCTACAGGTGAAGCAGGTTTGCCGCTTGGTGGTGGTAGAGTAAATGTCTCGAATATCCGATTAGAGGACGGTGTTTATCAAGCACGAGTCCAAGCGAATAATTTGCAACTTTCGCAATTAGCGCCACAAGTTCCCAAGCAATTTCAAGGAAGTTTAACCGGCGAGTTTAATGTAGCAGGCTCGGCAGAGTCCGTCCAACCACAAACTCTCCAAGCTACAGGTGAAGCACAACTGAATGTCGCAGGTGGCAAAGTCACCGCTTCCAATATCCAATTGGCAGAAGGTCGGTATCAAGCTGATATTGCGACGTCAGGTGTAGAACTCAATCGGTTTTCACAGCAGTTACAGGGTCAGTTGGGCACAAAGCTCCAGGTGGCAGGTAATATTTTAGACACAAAGAATTTAGCTTCTCTCAAAAATATACAGGCGGCTGGTCAAGTACAATTATCCAAAGGTATTCCTGGTTTCACTGAACCACTGACGGCAGTGATCAATTGGGATGGAGAAAAGCTTGCCCTCCAACGTGCGACAGCGCGCGATTTAAACGTCAGTGGTTACATATCAGCCAATGCACAGAAACCTGGAGTCCCAGAAATTACCGATATAAATCTTAACGTTCAAGCTCAAAACTACAATCTACAAAAGTTACCTGTCAAGCTTCCTAGTTTAGTGGCTTTAACAGGAATGGCAGACTTTAGCGGACAAGTTACGGGCAAGCTTCCTGTGCCGAATGTTCAAGGGCAACTCAGGTTGCGAAACTTGGTGGTGAATAATTTGGCTTTTGAACCTGTGTTAAGTGGGAATGTTCAGGCAGTACGAGGACAAGGTGCGTCTTTAGACTTGACAGGAACTCGCGATCGCATTGCCGCCAGTTTAGACGCTAACAATAGCCCAGAATCTTTTACTGTGAAGTGGGAGAATGCCATAGCACAAGGACAATCCCAAGGGGAAAATTTAGCAGTAAAAGTAGATAACTTCCCCTTAGCAATTTTAAAATTGACACCGCCTCCCAACACTCGTCTCGGTACAGCAACTCTTGCCGGGTTGCTAAATGCAAATATTCAGGTAAATAAGAAGACATATGCCACGGTAGGGAGTGTAGCTGTCGCTAAACCTCAAGTTGGTCGCATTGTTGGTGACAGCTTGCAAGCACAATTTAGCTACAACAATGGTACGGCTAACTTGATAAGTAGCGAATTTAACAAAGGTAACAGTCGCTATGCTCTTGCAGCAACTCTCACCCAAACTCCTAAAGGTCCTCGAGTGCAAGGTAAAGTCAACGTTACTCAGGGACAAATTCAAGATGTCCTGACAGCACTACAGCTATTCGACATGCAAGATTTCCGAAAACCTTCGATGTCAGCGCCAATCTACGGTAAGGCGGCTGATATCAGTACTGATCCTGTAGGGTTGCCAGAGCAGCCTTTATATACCCAGCTACAACGCTTTGCTGAAATTGAAGCACTGCAAACAAAACAGCAACAAGAGCGACGCAATAATTCTCTCATACCTAATTTAGCTGATTTAAAAGGAACTTTTAACGCTGAGGCAAGTGTAGATACAGCTTCAGCTAACGGACTGAGCGCGCAGTTTGATGTCAACAGTCAAAATATTGTGTGGGGTAAAGAGAACGAACCAGATCGGCTCTATAAAGTAGAGCAGCTGATTGCGAGGGGGGGTTTTGAAAAAGGTGTACTAACGTTACAACCTTTGCGAATCGAGTCGGACAAAAGACTGATTGCTTTCACGGGGAAAATTGGTAGTACTGTGGAATCAGGTCAGTTGCAAGTCTCCAATTTTCCCATACAGGTGTTGAATAATTTTGTCAAACTGCCATTTGGTTTGACAGGGAATCTTGACGCGACAGCAGCTATATCAGGCAGCCTGACCAATCCGCAAGCACAAGGTCAATTACAAATAGCCGATGCAACTTTGAATCAGAAGCCACTGGAATCAGCCATAGCTAATTTTGGCTATAACAAAGGGCGTTTGAGCTTTGGCAGTAAAGTCTTAGTTTCTGGAGCAGAACCTCTAACCATTGCTGGTAGTATCCCCTACAAACTACCTTTTGCGTCCGTGGCACCAGACACCGATCAAATTAGTCTTGAAGTGAAGGTCAAAAATGAGGGATTGGCATTATTAAACCTGTTCACGAATCAGGTAGTCTTTGACAATGGTCAGGGACAAGTTGACCTGACGGTACGCGGAACTCTAAAAAAGCCCTTGGTTAATGGATTTGCCTCTATCAACAATGCCACATTTTCTGCACAGGCTTTGCCAGAAAAACTCACAAATGTTACAGGCAACGCACGCTTTAATCTTGACCAGGTTGTAGTGGAAAATTTCCAAGGTAAATTTAGCCAAGGTACAGTAGCGGTAAAAGGGGAACTTCCTATTTTCAACAACGAACAGACGACAAATAAAGGTCTTAATGTCAACCTCAACCAATTAGCGGTAAACCTCAAGGGACTGTATAAAGGAGGTGTGAACGGTGATGTACAGATTACTGGTTCTGTTCTTAATCCGACAATTGGCGGTGACGTACAGTTAGCAGATGGTAAAGTCTTGCTGCTGGCATCTGCCAACGTTACCTCCCTTAGCGACAGCAACTCTCTTAGCATTACACCAGATGTAAAAGAGCTGCTTAAACAGACCAAGCCTAGTACTCCTGATGCTAATGACACAACGCCACAACCACAGTTTAACAATCTACGGTTGACGCTTGGCCAGAAGGTAGACATCACCCGTCCACCGATTCTTAATTTTCAAGCTAGTGGTACCCTAACTGTCAACGGTCCGTTAAAGGCTCCTGTACCAGAGGGAACGATCCGGTTGACGGGAGGAAGCTTGAATTTGTTTTCTACCCAGTTTACTCTTGCCCGTAACTCCAGACAAACAGCAACTTTTACTGCCAGTCAACCTCGTGATCCGAATTTGAATATCAGCCTAACAACCAAGGTACTAGATGCAAACCCCTCACAGTTTGCCACCACAACCTCACCTTTTTCGTCGGAAATTAACCAATCAATAACCACAAATATAGACACTGTCAACAGTGTTAGTGTTGATGCTAGAATTCAAGGTCCTGCCAGTCAAATTAACAACGGTTTGGAACTGACAAGTAATCCTTCATATAGCAAATCAGAAATTGTTGCCTTACTTGGTGGTACCTTTATACAAACGCTAGGACGTGGTGATAGTACCTTAGGACTTGCTAACTTAGCAAGTTCAGCGCTCAATATTCAACAAACTTTTAGTCAAATCGGTAATGCGCTAGGCTTGAGCGAATTCCGTCTCTACCCTACGCTTTCCTATGACACGACAAATACAAGGAGAAATGCCTCTACCTCAAGTTCTTCCTCTTCTTCCCTGGATTTGGCGGCAGAAGCAGGAGTCGATATAAATCGCAATTTTTACTTTTCTGTTCTCAAGATTTTGACAACGAGTGATCCCCCTCAATTCGGGTTTAACTACCGATTGAATTCCAAAATTCGCGTGCGTACTTCTACAAATTTATCTGATGACACTCGTGCAGCAATTGAGTACAATACGCGGTTTTAGCCCACCCAAGTTGCGGCTGCCACTGTTGCCAGAGCAAATGCTATTGTCTCATAGAACTTCAAACACATTGTTCGGCAGGGTAAAATGAGAAGATACGACCAAATTAACTTGCTCAACGGTTACAGAATTTTAACAATTGTTTCACCAAGATAGGTTTTATTCGATGAACCAGAAGAAACTTGACTCATATTTTGGTCTAAATGGTTATGTTGCTCTAATTTCAATTGTTTAGGTATGGCGATCACTTGCAACTATACACCCTTGATTCCTTGGTTGTAATCAGATCACTCCGATACTACAGAATTTGATATGATCTTTAATAATAGCAAAAAGTGGGTATGGAGTAGCAATACCTGCAATGGAATTACACTGCTAAACCCCTGTTGTCATAATTCTGGATATTATTTAATCCACATTCCTTAGATATTCTGGAAGTACGAAGCCATCGTCGTTATCGGTATCTAATTTCGGTTGCCCGCTAAGTAAGGAAATAAGCTTTTGAACGGGACGGCTAGCAAAAATTTTGACAACGTTATTCAGGACCCATACGCCCATCTTCGTTTTTGGATAAGCAATACGAGGCACGCCCGGAGGTAATTTTTGAACCTTTTCTACATAGGGGCGCATCAGGGTTTCATAGGATCTGAATGCTGCGCCATACTCTTTTTGTCTAAAGAGTTCGCCAGCCAGGACGTAGGCTCCGACAATGGCTAGAGTCGTTCCCATGCCTGTCAATGGTGATGGACAATAGGCAGCGTCGCCCACCATGCCGCATCTACCGCTTGCCCATCTAGACGCTTTAACTTGGCTTAAAGGTCCAATATAAATGTCATCAACGTCATCAAGCACGGCGGCGATTCTATCGCATTCCCATCCGCCTCCCTTGAGAACGTTTTTTAAAACCTGTCTTTTTTCCGTTTCACTTGTGGGTTGAACGCCATGGTTTGGAGCCGAAAAAGTAACTGATGCTCGCGTTGAACCTTTATTGTCAGGGCGCAGGATTACGACCCTTGCGCTTGGAGCAGTATACCATCGCGCCCATTGTGTATCCGTCATAACTCTAGGAATCGTCAGGTACGAAGTATAGTAGCCTAGATATTTAAGTCGCGGCTCATTTCCAAATATAATGGTGCGTGTGCACGAGCCTATGCCGTCAGCGGCAATCACCAGATCAAATTGCTCTTGGCCGTCCCCGTTAAACGTGACAATGACTTCCTTATCGGTTTGAGCCAATTTCGTGACATAAGTGCCAAACCTGTATTTCGCCTCTGTTTTGGTCAGCGTATAAAAAATGTTTGAGAGATCACCTCTAAGAATCTCGATTTCGCTCGTGAAGGAGGTGGTGCTACCCTTTGGAAACTCCGCTATGACTATATTTCTTTCATCTACATATTGAAGTCCTTGCTCTGTTGTGTTTGCTTTTTCTATTTGGTCCTCTACACCCATCATCCGGATGATCTTGCGCCCGACTCCTTTGATGTCAATATTCTGACCACCCATCCGAAGCGATGGGGCTCGCTCAATTACGGTGACGTCGAATCCATACCTAGTTAACCAATAGGCCAGACAAGGTCCGGCTATACTAGCACCGCAGATTAGAACTTTTTGTTTTCTACTCATAAATCGATTTGTGTGATTTAAAAGTCCCTCAGAAAAAGATTATACGAAAATTTTCCGTATAATACTTAGTTAGGTGGCTACACTTAACTCAATAAGTTAGGTCTGAACTTAACTGCTCTGTCCAATCGGTCGCACGACAATTTCATTCACATCCACATCAGATCGAGAAATGTGAAGAACTGGCGGCACTGGTCGCTCGGCACACAGACAGCAGAGGTAATGGTGCCCATGCTACAGCAATTTCGCGCCCTTATGAATTTCTCTAACTTTAGCAAGAACTATTTTCTGACTGTAGATGGTTATTTTAGTAAAGCAAATTTGTTAACGTTGTATCACTGAAGATTATAACTCAATATTTTGCCTATAGTTGTTGGAACAATATTATATATAGGCTAAGGAACAGTAAATATGAGTTACTGTTTTTCCTGTTGATTCTGTTTTTAAGCTGTATCTGTAAAGATATTGGTCTTAATATAAATTTATGTAATCATGGATATTTTTTTGAGTATTGCAATTGGGATTGGGTTGAGTGCAGCTTGTGGCTTTCGGATTTTTATCCCACCATTGGTGATGAGTATTGCTGCAATATATGGACATCTACCGCTTTCAGCTGATTTTCAATGGATTGGAACTTATCCAGCACTTTTGGCATTTGCATTTGCGACTTGTGTTGAAATTGCAGCTTATTACGTCCCATGGATTGATAATTTGCTAGATACTATTTCTACACCAGGGGCGATCGCAGTGGGAATTTTCATTACTAAAGCCTTGGTTCACGATTCAACTGATCCCTTACTCGGATGGACAATAGCAGTGATTGCAGGTGGAGGTTCTGCGGGTATAATTCAAACTTTGATGGGAATGGTTCGCTTGTCTTCAACAGCATTGACAGGTGGAATTGGTAACGCTGCGGTTTCGACAATTGAAGCTGGCAGTTCAATTGTCTTATCAGGAATGGCTGTCTTTGTGCCAATATTAACTATAGTTTTACTAGTCGTAGTCGTAACCTTTTTAATGCAAAAGGTGTTCCAAAGAATGAGTTTACGATCCTCTTCAAAAAAGGAAGAAAGAACCATCTAAACACTTCATAGAGGTTTAAGGGATGATAAACATGATATCGACAAGCTTAAACAGCTTGTTAAAAAAGAAACAAAAATCAGTTCTCCTGTTTGAATCAGTTGCTGGCGCTCAAGAAATTGCCTTTATGCTGAATGGTAAATGGGATGGATGCAACGGTGTGACTGTGAATAAATGTGACGAGGTGGCAATTAATGCTGCTGCTGCTCTGGTGACAAATGCATGGTGTTATTCAGGTGTTTCTTTTGCTCTTTTAAAGAGACTAACATCTCATGAGCTTTTGCAGCGGTATGCAATAGGAGAGAGAAATTTTATTAATGCTAATTTAAGGTGTGCAGAGCTTTGCTCTGTGTCTTTATCTGAAGCTAACCTAAGTCGGGCGTCGCTGATTTTATCTGACTTGAGTAAGTCTAATCTCAGCAGAGCAATTTTGACAGCAGTAGATTTTCACCAGAGCAATCTCAGTGATACTAACTTGAGCCAATCGCAATTAGTGAGGGCTAATTTGGTATCAGCCAATTTGTTACGGGCAGACTTAAAAGAAGCAAATTTAAGCTACGCTTGTTTGCAGAATACCAATTTGAGGGAAGCTGATTTAAGAGGTGCAAATCTCTCTGGGGCAGACTTGAGAGGGGCTGATTTGGATGGAGCAATTTTTGATGAGTTAGAATTATTAAAAACCTAAATTGCAATCAGTAATCAGCACTCGTGCCGTCAGCTATGTTCGTAAATTGTTTGGAGCATAAAACTATAGCCGTTCTCAGTCAAATCTCATACACTCTCGCCCTCACCCCCTCCCCCTTTCCCAAGTTTGGGAGAGGGGTGCCCGTGCATAGTAGGGAGAGGTGGTTTTGTATGTGATTCAAACGAGAACTGCTATAAATGGCTGATGGCTTACCTAATTTGTATACATTTCAGTAGGTAAATAGTTATGGAAGCAGCAGAAATTCTCTCAAAATATGCAGCAGGTGTCAGAGACTTTACAGGAGCCGATTTAAGTGAGGTTAATTTAGAGGGAGTCAATCTAAGTGGAGCCATATTAGATAAGGCGACTTTAGATGGGGCTAATCTCAATGGGGCAGATTTGACTCAAGCTAGTTTGAATGAGGCAGATTTGAATGGAGCAAATTTAACTCAAGCAGATCTCACAGGAGCAAATTTAAGTGGAGCCATCCTAGATGGAGCAATTTTAGACGGCGCTAAACTTGATCGTGCCAACTTGACTCATTCTGACTTGACTGTAGCAAATCTGATAGATGCTACTTTAAGTGAGGCTAATCTCCACGAAGCGAACTTAAGTGCTGCCAATCTAGATAATGCTAATTTGAGTGGAGCCGACTTAGTTGTTGCTGACTTGACAGACGCCAATTTGAGTCAAGCCGATTTGCATCAAGCTAACTTGAATGGAGCCAATTTAGAAGGAGCTAATTTAGAAGGTACTCTCCTCGATTCAGAGCAAAAATAACCAGATTTGGAATGTCAGGTTAAAATCCTGACTCTCTCAAATCTGAAAACCGAACATACGTTATATTCCCAAACTCGCCATAATCTTCTGTACAAGGATTTCTGGTGGTTCGGAAATATCCACCTTAATTGCATCAGTTGGTTCCTCCAAAGTGTCAAACTGACTTTGGAGGAGTTCTAGAGGCATATAGTGGTGGGAACGCTCTTCCAATCTTTGTTTGATGAGTTCAAACGAACCCTTCAAATACACCAGCTTCATTTGTTCGTGATCCACCAAAAGTATTTGGCGATAGCTTTCTTTCAAAGCTGAACACACGAGTACGCAGTTTTTATTTTCCAGCAACCACTGTTTTATGGCTGCTTGAATGTCTTTCAGCCAAGGCATCCTGTCGGCATCTGTCAAAGGAATACCATGCCGCATTTTATCGACATTTGCGGAGGAGTGAAAAGAGTCACCATCACTAAATTCCCAGTGCAAAGACTTTGCTAATAGTTCTCCGACTGAGGTTTTACCAGAACCAGAGACACCCATTACTAAAATAATCATCTGTTATGGAGGGGAGAAGGGGGATCTCATACTAAGTCTATTCTATATGAAGATGTGACTTTTCAAATCCCTCCAACTCCGCTTTTTTCGAGGGGTTGGGGGTATCTTCAAGGCTAACCGAACCGTATTGCGTCAACTCTCTCCAATTTTTACATACCATTTCCCATTAAAATAAATGGTGCCCAGTAGTAAGGGTGAGAAAAGTTAGCGGGAGTCGTAGTTTGTCTACCTGGTTTACCCGGTATTTGTACTGGAATAATACCCCCTCCTCGTTTGATATCGTCTAAACTCACTTGTTTGCCGTAAAGTAAAGATAGTTGAGCTAAACGTAGAGCCTCTGCTTTTGTTATAGTTGTCTTTGAGTTAGCGAGATTACCATAAAACTTCTCCATCAATTGCGCTGTGCTGGAATCGTCAACTTGCCACAAGGAAGCCATCACAGATTTAGCTTTGCCGTATAAAAAGTTGTAGGCGAAGGCATTAATTTCTGTACCGTCTTGTTTGTCAGGGCTAGCAAGGGCGGTTTGACAAGCTGATAAGACGACGAGGTGAATCTGACTCAATTCTGTTAAGGCAAAAATTGATTCTGGAGTCAGTTTGTCACCAGTACCCAACAAAATGTAAGATTTATTTGCACTTTCAGGGTTAAAAACACCGTGAGTGGCAAGGTGCAAAATTTTGTGTCCTTTGAGGTTATCTCTCAAGGTACGAAAGTCAAAGTTACTGTTGAGGTACTTGTCCCCTGGATAAATTCCTTGTTTTTCACTGGCATTTTTTCTAACAATGGCATTTAATTCTTTTGGTACATTTGGTAATGCTCCGAAAGGGGAATGAGGCTCTGACAATCCCATTGCTAACACTTGGCTGTTTTGGGTTCCTGCTGGTAATTTTTCTTTAGTATCGGTTAAGTTTGCTGATGGAGCAATGTAAACTGTGTATTTTTCCATCAAATATTGTTTCCCGTCATACAAAGCACTCATCGGGACATAGCGTATTACCCTATCAAGTGAAAAGACGAGATTTTTGATTGAACTTCCCTTAAGTTCTCCTTCAATCGGTTTAATCAGCCAGTTATATAGTTTTTGGCTAGCTGCTTGCACTTGCGGAATTTCTGCATTACCACACTTAATTCCTGGTTTCTCACACATTTCCATTGAGGAGCGAAATTCTTTGACTGCGATTCCTAATTCCTTGCGTCCCACGGGAACTGAAATAGTTTTAACGACATCGCCTTTAGCGTACAATTGTATGATTAGTTCCTTTTCTGTCACCAAAGGGTAAATCATCACACTGTCTGGTTGGGCAGCGACAATTGCTCTAATTTGCCCTATGTCCTTGGGGTCAAAGAAGATATCATCTTTTTGACGGTTTTCCCGAATTTCTTTGTCGAGTGTCTGCAATTGTTGATAATACTGCTTAGAGGGTGTTTATAAATAAAATATAAAGAACACCGCACTCATTCCCCAGAAAACT
>JAQYWO010000499.1 GCA_029379215.1 Rhizonema sp. PD37 | reverse complement strand
TGGGTATGGAAGTGATGCACGAGCGCAACGCTCACAACTTCCCTCTGGACTTGGCAGCTAATGAATCCACACCTGTTGCTCTCAGCGCACCTGCAATTAACAGTTAATTACAATCAGACGCGACATGTCGCGTCTTTCTACAAAGAAGCGTCCTCTCGTGAGAGGGCGCTTTTTGTTTGTATTTTCATCACCTCTTTAACTTTCCTACTAGAAGTAGTTTAAATTTTTTATTTTTGCGCCACGTCTCCCTTATTAGGCCCTGGAAGCCAATCAGGGGTATAAATAGGGTCTTTTGCTTCTACGCGTCCACTGATAGTTGCTGCTGCACCGCATAAGATCACTATCACCTGTGCAATATCTTGACCATAATTTACAGGCTGTTTATCTATAAATTGATCGACGTCCTTCCCTATAATTGGAGCTATGGCTGCTACTGTTGTAAAAACAATGCTCCAAACTGTTCTACTTGTAAAAATACTTTTAGCTTTACTGACATTGGATACTTTGAGGTCAGAGTTTTGAGGTTGTGAAGTTTTGCTAGTCATGATTGTCGGTCTTTATAGTTCTAAATTTGTATAGAAGTTAGAGATACGGTTATATTAAAAGATTCACTGTTCAAGAGTACAGTTTCGGAAATTATTTCAAGAATTTGACTATCGGTCGCTTCTGCCGATCAAAGCGTTTCTACTTAAACTCACTAAACATTCATCTTTAATGGTTATTTTTTTTATGAAGTATAATATCTGATTTTTATCCTTAGATCTTAAGTATTTGACTAGATTCAAGCTACTCCATCGAACCTTATTGAGTGTGGAGACACGAAATTTTACGTCTCTACAACGGTTGACTTTTGTAAAGTGAACTAAAAGGGATTTTAATCACAAATTCTGTCCCTTGTCCTGGAGTAGAGACACAGCTAAGGTGTCCACCATGTTTTTCGACTATAATCTGGTAGCTTACTGATAGCCCTAATCCAGTGCCTTTACCTATAGGTTTAGTGGTAAAAAATGGGTCGAATAATTTTGAGCGTACTTCTTCATTCATTCCCGAACCGTTATCGGCAATAGTTATGGCTACCCATTTTTCATCAACGACCTCAGTACAAATACGAATCTGAGGAACTATCATTTGCCCTTTATCATTTGTCCTTTGTGTACAGTTATTTCCTAATGACAAATGATTCAAGAGAAATGTCTCTTCAAGAGCATCAATAGCATTATTGATGACATTTATAAATACTTGATTGAGATCACTTGGATAGCAAGTCACATTTGGCAGTTGTCCATATTTTTTAATAACTGTGATTTCTAGACAGTTGTGTGTAGCTTGCAAACGGTGTTTCAAAATCATGAGAGTACTGTCAATTCCTTCGTGGATATTGACTGTTTTCAGATCGGCTTCATCAAGACGAGAGAAGTTTCGTAGAGATATAACAATGTCTCGAATGCGTTCTGTTCCTACACTCATTGAATGAAGAAGTTGGTTCAAGTCTTGCAATATAAAATCTAAGTCTAATACTTCTATTTGCTCTTGTATTTCTTGAGGAGGATTGGGATAGTATTGTAGATAAAGTTGCACCAAATTCAGCAAATTTTTGGTGTATTGCTGGGTGTATACGAGATTGCCTTGGATAAAATTAATAGGATTATTGATTTCATGAGCAACACCAGCAACCATCTGACCTAAACTCGACATTTTTTCAGTTTGAATAAGTTGAGTTTGGGCAAGTTGCAGTTCAGCTAGTGTTTTTTTGAGGGCATTTGTACGTTCCTCAACTCGGCATTCTAAAGCTTCATTAGCTTTTGATAGTTCTTCTTCTACCTGTTTGCGTCTTATAACTTCTTTTGCTAACTGGTCTATTTTCTTGTTGAGCAAGATAAAATTGCTACTGGCGAGCACTTTATTTTCCAAGCGTAAGAGAATCAAAGTTGGGGTTTCAGGAGACCAAGGTTGAATGACTGCTCCTTGACAACGAAACATTAATGTGTGTCCATTATTCTTGCTTAAAGTAAAAGAACCAAGAACCATTGCTCTGCTTCTTGAACATGCTTGTATGTAATTTTCAATTTTGTTGGCAGGCTCTGTTAAAATCTCAAAGAGCGTTCTCCCTTGAAGTTCCTTCCAGCGTAACCCTAGCATACCTACGACAGATTGATTGATTGCTAATATCTCACCCTTACCATCTACTAAGAGTAAAGGTTCTGGTAAAACTCTAGCAAGTTCAAGAAATTGTTCCGGAGTCATATGGTCGATTGTGTAAGAATTTGACTACCGTTGCAGATATGCTTTAAGTTTAGATCGAGAAATCGGCTTATTACTGAAGATTTTACAGAGCTAGAGTAAGAATCCTTAGACTGCCCTAAAGGTACTTGAGCAACTAAGAATTCCACTTGCTTCCAGGCGTAAGATTGTCAAACGACTTATATTCCACCGAAGTATTCTCGGCCTGTAGCATCTTCTGATTCTTCTGTGGGTTTTAAGTAAACAACCACTTTGCATCGACTATCCCCTTGTGCCAGAGTTTCTTGCAGCTCTACTTTGGCATATCCCAGATTATCAGCAGCAATAGTCCCAAAAACATTTGAAGTCATCATACACATCGCAGGGCGACCGCTCACATGTTCGGCAAATGGACACACGCGGTTGCCAAAGACAATCTTTTCATCGTTTTCCTCAATAATGTAAAAACCTCCTTGAATTCTTCTCTTTAAATCAACTAAAACATCAGCAACTTGCTGGCGGGAAAGGTTTGAGACTTCCAAGCCAGATCTGTAATCTTGGTTTATCTGCCTACCCATGCTTTGACCAACTACGCTAATAAATCCTGAGGCTTCTTGTAAACCAACCACATCTTGTAAAGTGCCAGATAATTCTCGTATCAATGTTCGTAAAAACAAATCGCGTTCCAAAGGAAGATTGAGAGTATCTACCGAGTGCTTAAGAGAGGTGTTCATAAATATTGAAACCATAGTTATTTAACTACGATTCTAGTGTTCCCTGAAATTCCTCTCAAGTAACAGATTTACCTCTCATGAGAAATCTGGTTTGCAGCAGTTTTGACATAGATGAACTACACCGTTTGTAAGGGCGTTCGCCTTCAAGCATTCCCGTAGGGTACGGTACCGAAAGCCTATATGACTGTAGTCTATTTATCTGAAAACTACTGTAATTATATAGCTGTCGTAAAGTTAGTACAGGTATAACTTCTGTCTCCCATTTACGAGCAACATAAATATAATAGCTGTCACCTAAGCCGTTAGGACTACGCATTAATCAACAAACAAGGCGTAACCCTCCTATGAGCTTCACAGGAGGGTGCAAGGGCAGCGCGAGTCTGTACTTCACCAACTTGCAATCATGCTGTAAGAAACCAGCTATGAGTCACAGAAATTCATTAGAAGGACTCCTGCCTAAAAACAAGGGATTCAAGCTTGGACGAGAAAGTTTCTCGTGCCTGCGGAAGTGGCAACAGATTTTATTATTTCAGTGGGCGCTACTCATACGAATGTATGATTAAAATGATTTACCTTTAGCTAGATGCCAATCCTACGCGAGATACTATCTGAACGAAATAGCTGCCTTTATTTCGTAAGTCTGACTCACATAATCAGAATAATTTTTATATTTAAGATGATTACACAGTTGTCATCAACCATTGGTTAGATATTTAATTACGTAACATATTTATAACTTTAAACAGATACCTC
>JAQYWO010000498.1 GCA_029379215.1 Rhizonema sp. PD37 | reverse complement strand
GTATTAGGTGTTGTTAGTTTTTATTAGGTGTTAGAGGTTAATTCTTTAAAAAAGCTCAGTAGGTAAGAGTAAATAAACCTAATCATATTAAGATGCAGTTAATCCAACGAACAATTAATCATTTACTATTGACTCCGGTTTTTTTTGGCTAGTAGACCCTGAATAGCAGCATTTAAGTAGCCAAGCTGACCATAAGCATAGACAAGTTTGTCAAAGCGTTCTGCTGGGTCTGAAAAATATTGTAATGCCTTGTATAATCCACGGAAAAACCGTTCACTACCGCGTTGTAGTTGACCTACACCAGCTTTGCCTGCAATTTGTTCGCGATAACACTCGCTAATACCCTGCCACCAGCCTCGGTTGAAAAACCAAGAACGTTGGAGACGTTCTCTTGAGACATTATGTGCGACTAAGGCATCTGGAAAATATGCGACTTGCCAATCCCGTTGCAAGGCATATTCAGTCATTTGTAGTTCTTCATTAGATAATAATTTTGTACCTACTCGACCTAAGTGAGTATCAAAACCCCCGATTTCTTCTAAAAAGTTTCGGCGAATAGAATAATTTAAGCCTCTTGGGGTTAAACCCGGATTGTCAATATAAACTATACTATCACCCAAGTCATAGGCTCCTAAATTCGTGGCTAGTCCGCTTGAAAGCCAAGGCGGAGGTTGAGTTCCTTCTGGCCACAACAAAGTGACTTTACCGCCAGCGATCGCTAATTTAGGATTATTTTGATAAGCTGAATACAAAACCTCTAGCCAGTGATCGCAAGCCACAGCATCGTCGTCTAAATATGCTATGATGGTCCCTTTTGCCACTTGAGCGCCAGTATTACGGGCGACAGATAGACCAATCTCTGGTTCAAAGACATACTTAAGGCGAGGATTTTCTATTCTTTGTTCGACAACAGAACGAGTGCTATCGCTAGAACCATTATCCACTACAACCACTTCAAAGTCACAAGCAATATTCTGCGCTAACAGACTGTCTATGGCAGCACCTAAGTAAATATCTCGATTGTAAGTACAGATAATGGCTGTGATTTGCGGTTCTAGCATGTGATTTTGGCTTTTTGTTAGTGGTTAGTGATTAGTGATTAGTTGTTGGTTGTTAGTTGTCAAAAACGACCGCTAACTACTACCTATGACCCCCTAACTACTACCTATGACCCACTAACCACGTTCCTAATTTGCTCTTACGCTAATTTATACTAAAATTTCTTAACTCACCAACCGAGTTTTCCCGTAGATATTTTCTAAATCATGCCTGTTTGATGTGACCACGCAAAATTATAAGACTTTCAGCCAGTTGACTTAAGCGGGTTTCTAAGTACTGCTTGCGACCCAAGAGTTGGCGTAGCTTTTGGTAACGAGCGATCGCCATACTCACGCTAACGACCTGGTCTGGTGGACATGGACGCGACCAGACTTTACCATTCGCATCTAAACCGCAGAGGCTATACCCAGCTCGGGGTAGTTGACAGGAGACTTTCTCTGGTGTGGTGCAAATTTCTTCTACATAACCCATGAGGCTGTTAACTTCTGCGTGCCGCAGTGCTGCAGTTCCTTCTGATTCTTTTGCTTGTTCCTTTTCATGTGACTCCAACCAACCATTGACAATTGGTCCCTCTAAGTAAATATCTTGAATTTGCTGGATGATTTTTTGTAGTTCTCTTTGCCAAGAAGTAACACTTTGCTGAATTTCCAGCAACAAATTCATTGCTAATGCTGGATTGGCTGCATTGCGATGACTTGTAAAGTTGGGAGTTTTGAATTTGGGCAGGCTTGGGACTTTGTCTCCGTCCTCTTGTACTGGAAAGGTCTGTACAGAGGTATTTTGGGGAAGTAAATTTTCTTGTGGTTTTGTGAGAGGTTCAACAGATTTCAAAGATCCATCTGTCGCGTCTTGTAATGCGGAGACGCTGATTCTAAATGAAAAAGACTGCTTTGTTGAACTAATTGGTTCAGTAACGGTAGCAGTGTCGTGAATTTCCAAATCATGTAGAGTTGCCTCAATGCGCTTCAAGCCTGCTTTCATAAAAATTTCTCAACTTGTTATGCCTCATGTGTTCGATGTTATCACTGCAATCAGCTGGTAGACTTTAGGAACGTGGTTACATTAAAGATATTAAGTTTTTTCAGTGGTGACATCAAGTACGCTGGTGCCAATTTTATCTATTAAAAGATATTAATGGTACAAATTTGATCCCGGAATTGAAAAATTGTATTAATGTGTTCGGTACTTGGTAAGCATACAGAGGAGACAGGGAGAGCAAGAGGGTGAATCAAGTCATCTTAGTAACCGGACCAGCACGTTCAGGCAAAAGTGAATGGGCAGAAACTCTGGCAATACGGTCACAAAAAGCTGTTATTTATGTAGCAACGGCAACTCTCGATCCAGTAGATACTGAGTGGCAGCAACGCATTCAACAACACCAAAAACGCCGCTCTCAAGATTGGGTCACGTTGGAAGTACCGCGTGAATTATCTGCAACTCTTGCTGAAGTTAAGCCAAATACATGTCTATTGGTAGATTCTTTAGGAACTTGGGTCGCTAACCTGTTGGAACAAGACGAGGTGAGGTGGCAAAATACTGTGCGAGAGTTTTTGGCGACTGTACAGTTAGTTGCTGTCCAGACGATCTTTGTTGCCGAAGAAACTGGCTGGGGAGTGGTTCCAGAGTATCCTTTAGGTCGAACCTTCCGCGATCGCTTGGGTTCACTAGTGCGCCAGCTAAGTGCTGTATCGAAAGACGTATATTTAGTCACAGGTGGTCATGCACTTAACCTTAGTGTCCTTGGCTCTCCTTTAAGCTGATGTACACTCTAATGCCCGAGTACAGGTAGTGCATTCGCTTCAGGAATAATATTGACACAACCGCCCATTATTGACTTGTACGATTGGATGATTGCATCGCCGCACTAATTGTTCGTCGTGGGTAGTGACAATGACGGTTGCACCAAAGGAGTTTAACTTCTGAAGGATCTGTATGACTTGCCAAGAATTATCTGGATCGAGGTTCCCGGTTGGTTCATCAGCTAAAAGCAACGGTGGCGTGGCTACAATCGCCCTGGCAATACTGACTCGTTGTTGCTCGCCTCCAGAAAGTTGATCTGGGAAACACTCAGATTTGGTTAGCAAACCGACAAGCTTCAGAGTAGGCTCTAAACGTCGTTGAATCTCCTTACGGGTATAACCTTGTGCTTGCAGCACCACAGTCACATTTTCGGCCACTGTCCGCTGTGGAATCAGTTTGTAATCTTGAAACACAATACCAATACGCCGTCTTAATAATGACAAACGATCCCCACGTAAAGAAGTTATGTTACAGCGATCAACAATCACAGTTCCTTGAGTTGCTAACTCTTCGCCATACAATAATTTTAAGAGCGTCGATTTACCAGAACCACTAGGTCCTGTGATAAATAGAAAATTTCCCTGTTTTACCTCCAGATTCACATCCAACAGGGCATTTGACCCGTTAGCATACGTTTTCGTGACCGATTGTAATTGCACCATCACAGCAGTATTTTCACGCTCTTGAAGATTGGGAGATTTGTCAGTTGTCGTGTTAGGTGTTACTACTGTCATGTTTTTGTGATAATTTGAATATGAAATAAGTATTCCCAGGCAAAACCTGAGAATCTCAAATTTCACATCCTTTCTTCACCGAAGAAAGGCAGAGGGCAGAGGGCAGAGGGCAGAGGGCAGAAGGGAAG
>JAQYWO010000006.1 GCA_029379215.1 Rhizonema sp. PD37 | reverse complement strand
CGACGCATTCTCGTTGATACACAAGATCATCAATTTGTACAGTGCGTAAGTCCTAGAATTGTAAAAATTTATCTGATATTACCTCTCTACAAAATTCATGAGCATAGCTGATAGCTGAATGCTGACTGCAAATAATTGTCAAAATAAATCTAGTTGATTAATATACCGTGGTTACTACAACTGTTGATGCTATTCTTGACAGCGTCTTAAAAGGCGATAATTTATCTCCTGTAGACGGAGTGGTATTGTTAAAACAAACAGATCCAGGTGCGATCGCTGCTATTCGTACTACAGCCGACAAACTCCGACAACAGCAAGTAGGCGATACTGTTACCTACATCATTAACCGCAACATTAACTTTACCAACGTTTGCGAGCAACACTGTAGTTTCTGTGCTTTTCGGCGAGATGAAGGTGACACAGGTGCTTACTGGTTACAAGAGGCACAAATTTTAGAAAAAGTCACAGATGCCGTGCAAAGAAATGCGACGGAAATCTGTATGCAAGGGGGATTGCACCCACAAGCAAAAGTCAACGGGAAATCTTTGAATTATTACCTCAAGCTGGTAGAAACTGTCAAGCAAAGATTTCCGAAACTGCACTTACATGCTTTTTCCCCCCAAGAAGTACAATTTATTGCCAGAGTTGACGGGCTGGAGTATTCTTATGTCATTACTGCCTTACGGGACGCTGGTGTTGACTCAATGCCAGGAACCGCTGCTGAGGTATTGGACAACGAAGTCAGGCGGATTCTTTGCCCGGAAAAAATTGATACAGAAACTTGGCTGGAAATTGTCAGTACAGCCCATCAATTAGGTGTACACACTACCAGTACAATGTTGTCGGGACATATCGAGACGGCAGAACAACAGATTGGGCATTTGGAAAAATTGCGATCGCTGCAACAAACTGCCATTAACTCAAAATACCCAGCGAAAATTACTGAGTTTATTTTATTACCTTTTGTTGGGAAAGAAGCGCCTAAATCTTTACGCCGTCGTGTAGGACGAGATCAACCAATTTTAGCAGATGCATTGCTTCTGACTGCTGTAGCGCGGATTTTCTTAGGAAATTTAATTCCTAATCACCAGCCAAGTTGGGTGAAACTGGGTTTAGAGGGTGCGACGGAAGCCTTAAAGTGGGGTTGCAACGATATCGGTGGCACATTAATGGAAGAGCATATTACCACAATGGCAGGTGCGATCGGTGGTACATGCATGGAAGTAGAAACCTTGCTTTCAGCGATCGCTTCCATCAAACGACCCCAGCAACTTAGAGATACTCTTTATCGTTATATATAGTCGTAAGGGCGTTCCCGTACTCCAACTCCAGTCGGAGACGCTTCTCAACTCCAGTTGGAGAGGCTGCGCCAACGAGACGCTTCTCTTCGAGACGCTTCGCGAACGCGAACGCGAACGCGAACGGGAAAGCAAGCGTGACAAGTAGCGTCTTTGCTACTGAGAAGGGTACGGCTGTGAGCCCTGAAAAAATTTTGTGTAAAAACAGCTGTAGTTAAGAACTGGTTAAACAATATCCAGGGGTCTTTATTCATCGCTAATCAAGAGATGCTGATAGCTGAATGCTTGACAAACAAACCTCTTTTAATGATCCCGACGATGCCAATACAGGATACGATGGATTTTGATTTACCTAATTGTTTTTACATAATGCTTATAATTCAAATGAAGCGTTATTTGTCACGTCTGCTTCCCCTGATTCTAGTTTTAGTCATCGGCTTAGTGGGTTGTTCCGGTAGTCCGGATGGTTTAGCGGGGAATTATCGCCAAGACTCTTTAAGTGTAATAGAAACCTTGAAAAATGCTCTTGAGTTACCAAAAGACTCGCCAAATAGAGCTGCCGCTCAAGCAGAAGCGCGTAAACAAATTAACAGTTTTTCAGCTCGCTACCAGCGTGACAGCTCTGTTTCTGGTTTGGGTTCCTTCACAACGATGCGCACAGCTCTTAACTCTCTAGCCGGACACTACAGTTCTTACCCAAATCGTCCTGTCCCGGAAAAGCTTAAGACTCGCCTTCAGCAGGAATTTTCACAGGTAGAAGCTTCCCTAAAGCGTGGAGCTTAATATCGTTTCTACTTGAGTACTAAAGCGTGAATCAGTGTCTAAGGCTGAGCCACTTTGTCAATAAGACTTGGGGAACCTACGCTACAGGTGGGTTAGCCTGAGGAAAGCTAAGGCGCGAACCCGTCAGGGCGTTAATCTCCCTAAGTCCGGTAAGTGGTGACGAAAAGCGATCTTCTCGACTCGGGGAGACAAGTAAAGCTCCTTAAAGCGCGATCGCAGACGCTTTGAAGAGCGGAGATCACGAACGACGCTCGTAGCGTCATCCGTAGGGAGAGACGGAGCGGTTTTTACAAGCGGCAATCAGAAGAATACGATTTACAGCAATTTTCAGGTAAAGTCTGCCTTGAAAGTGAAGTTTCTCGAAAGCTCGTCGGGGTCAGCAACCCCCGACAGACTTTCATCCCGCGAGCTTTACGTAAAATCTGCGTCAAAGCTCGCCGGGGTCAGCAACCCCCGGCAGACTTTGGGAGAGAGTACTCTCTCCCGCGAGTTTTACGTAATTAGACCACAGTCGTCGGGGCGTTCTCGTACTCCTTCGCTTAAGCAAGCGTGACAAGTAGTGGAGACGTTACTGAGAAGGGTAAGGCTGTGAGCCCTTACAAACAGTGTGATTCCTTTATCTGAAAACGACTGATGAGTAATTTATTAATAGCAATGTATAATACTGTTTACGTAATATAGTATGTAATAAATAAAATCAGTAGATGAAGACGCGATTTGCGTAATAAGTAATTTGTTGATATTTCGTTAATAATAGAAACAGAAATAAGGATTTAGGAGTCTGTATAATTTAGAGATTAAATAAATTGTAGACATGTATAAAATAGTACATGTAATTATGTTCGGGTGAGTTGGGTTAGATGATTGTTTTGTGTTTGTACTTGTCAGTATGTCCAAAAGTCTTTTGAATGTTGTAAAACCAATGTTCTTTTGGCGACACGCGATCGCTGTCGTTTTTAGCAGTAGTCTGCTTATTCCCTTTCTTACGAGTCAACCAGCTGTAGCAGAACTAAACGATTATTGCCATTTGTCATCATCAGAGGCGCAAGAAAAAGAAAACTTACGTTTGTCAGCATTCAAAGGTAATCAAGAAGCACAAACTAGCTACCAGAAATTGGTAGCACAACAGGCACAAGCCTTGCAGGAATGCCGCAGTCGCAATTGGCCACAAGTTCAAGCAATTTGGTTGCGCTTATATCCTTGTGATGTTCAACCAGGAACAATCGATCAAATTATGGATCGGATTGTTAACCGAGGCTACAACCAAGTTTATGTAGAATCGTTCTACGATGGGCAGGTACTATTGCCACCTAAAAGTAACCCTACAGTTTGGCCTTCTGTAATTCGCACGCCGGGAGCAGAAAATGTTGATCTACTGGCCAGCGCCATTCAAAAAGGGCGGGAACGAGGTTTGAAGGTTTATGCTTGGATGTTTACGACGAATTTTGGCTATACCTACGCTACTAGATCAGACAGAGAAGCGGCGATCGCTCGTAACGGCAAAGGTCAAACAAGTTTATATGTTGTAGATGACGGCAGTCAAGTCTTCATCGACCCATACAACTTACAAGCAAAACGCGACTACTACCAAATGGAACTAGAGGTGTTGCGCCGTCGCCCTGATGGAATTTTATTTGACTATGTACGTTATCCGCGACAAGCAGGTAGTGATTCCATTGCCACAAAAGTGACAGATTTATGGCTATACAGTCAAGCGACTCAACAAGCTTTATTTCAACGAGCGCTGAATTATAAAGGATTGCAATTAATTCGAGCTTTTTTAACTAAAGGCTACGTCACAGCAGGAGATGTAGCTCAAAGCGATCAACTTTATCCTCAAGAAGGAGAACCGTTATGGCAAGGTCGCACTCCAACCATAGCGCAAAAGTCTTTGATGACGGCAAATGAAAGGCAACCAAAACTGCAATCAGAGTTGTGGCAGCTTACAGTCGCTCACGCAATGCAAGGTATCCTGGATTTTGTCTCCTTAGCTGCTTATCCAGCACAACAGCAAGGTATTTCCGCAGGAACGGTGTTTTTTCCTGAAGGCAATCAAACAGTCGGTCAAGGATACGATTCCCGCTTACAGCCTTGGGATAGGTTCTCAAGTTCCATGGAGTGGCATCCAATGTTATATGCAAATTGTAGTAATGCGAGTTGTATCGTAGCGGAAGCACAGAGGGTTGTCAGCATGGCAAAACCTGGCACTCAAATAGTTCCAGCTTTAGCAGGTCAGTGGGGACATTCTGTTAACAATCGTCCCTCACTAGAAGTGCAAATGCAAGCACTACGACAACTTGCCCCGCAATTGAAGGGAGTCAGTCATTTTGCTTATTCTTGGCAAAACCCCGAACACGATAGCGATCGCAAATTCTGTCGCGTTCGCTAAGTTCAATCATGTTGGAAACCCTTGAAAGGACTAGTCCTAAATAATATTGAGATTAGACGAGATATTTTAAAATAGTCAGATGTAGGACTTACGCACACTCTACGAATGCAAGAGTTCTCTTGTATTCTCACTCGGAAAGACGCTTTTCATGTGTAGCTTGCTTCCCCAAAGGGGCACGAGCATTAGGTCGGTTCAGTAAATTAAGCTTAAGAGTAATTTTTGCGTAAGTCCTGACATGTTCAAACTGATATAAGTATGATGAGGGATATATGGACATCAATGTCACCTTTCCTGAAGAATTGTTGATTGCCGCTAGAGAGACTCGTGAAACGTTTTCACATTTAGTGATGATTTACACTTTAGGACATCTCTACGAGCAAGGAAAAATTTCATCTGGCATCGCAGCCTCCATCCTGAATTGTAATCGGCAGGAATTCTACAGACAGCTTAGTGAGCATGGATTTTCAGTCATTGACTTAGATCCCACAGAATTGGATGCTGAAGCTATCAGCAGTCGAGAGATTGCGACTCGGATCAGAAACTCGTGAAAGTTATTGTTAACGCTACTCCACTGATTGCACTTTCACTAATCAACCAGTTAGAACTGCTGAATAAATTGTTTGATCAAGTGTTTGTTCCCCTCGCAGTGTATCAGGAAGTTGTGATTCAAGGTTCAGGTCAACCGGGATCTGCCGAACTTGCTTCTATCAAATGGATTCAAGTGCAAGCTCCTCGTACTTCATCAATAATTGAGCCTTTATTGTTGGGGTTGGATAAAGGTGAATTACAAGTGTTACTTTTAGCTCAAGAAATTCAAGCAGACTGGGTAATCATTGATGAACGATTAGGCAGGCGGATTGCACGAGCGATGAACTTACCCGTAAAAGGGACTGTAGGAATAATGCTTGCAGCTTATCATGCAGGATTGGTATCCAAGACACAAGCCTTGGAGGCTATTCAGCAGTTGAGGAAACAAGGAATTCGTATCAGTTCTCAGGTTATAACATGGTTTGAAACTGAGCTAAGTATGAATTAAGACGAAAGTTGCCAAATATGAGAATCATTAAATAGTTCTAGAGCAGGATACAAAATATTTATGTTAAAAATTTCTAGTTTACTATACTGGATTAGTCATACCATTTCTGTTAATTGGTAAGGAGGTAAGGTATGCAGCAACTAACTCGGAGACAGTTTTGGCTAGTAGTAGCAGTAACTATGACTATGGGAATCACTGTACCAGTCTTAGCTCAAAACTCAACACAACAAAACCCACCTGCAAGTACATATCATCCTGGCTATTGGCAACCAATTGCAAGGATAAATCCAAAACAGCCAGTTACTGTTGTCTTGAACAATCAAACAAAGTCGTCTCTGAAATACAATTTTCTAGATGGGCGTGCTGATAGTGACTTAGCTGTAGGAGCTACTCAGCAACTCAAGAATGTTTCTCTACCTGTCAACATTGCCATTTATGATCCCTCGGCAGAAGCTGCGACTCGGGAGGTTGACGGTTTAAGATATGAAACAGCAATCGCAAACAATGTACTTACAGTTACGGTTATGCCTGCTCAATCTACAGGTTATCACGTGCTTAACATTGCTAGAAATGGAGGTATTTACAAATATTAAATGCCATCATTTTTTCAGGCTTACACGCTATCAATGGAATAAGCTAATCGACAATCCAATGCTTGTTAGGAACAAAGTTTACGCTTATTGAATTCTCAAAGCGCTTTCTACAAGTGTTGAATGCTTATTCGTCGCCAATATTCAATTCTTTTTTACTGTGCTTCAACTGTTTCCAAAGCAGTTTAATTTGGCTGTATGCTTCTTGAGAAGATATTTTTCCAGATGTCTCTAACGAGGTAATATAGCCCACTTTCTGTGCAAACTCTTGGAGATTCGCGTTAAAAATGAGGTTTTGTGGTTTAACTTGACCGTAATAGCGGCTGCGAGGATAGAGAAACTCGTCTTTGTCCCGAGGGGGTTGTTCCATCTGTAAATATCCTAATTTATAATCTTTTATTAATCTTATTTTAACCTAATTTATATGTTATCATCATATATCCCTAGACCAATCTTGCTAAGAATACTGGCGGGGTGTATAAACCCAGATTCCTCTTGGATGCTTGACCATACGAGTCTTCGTTGAGCCAATCAACAAAATGGTTCGCATATCCACGTCT
The DNA here is from genome assembly GCA_029379215.1 of Rhizonema sp. PD37. Taxonomy (GTDB): domain Bacteria; phylum Cyanobacteriota; class Cyanobacteriia; order Cyanobacteriales; family Nostocaceae; genus Rhizonema. The sequence goes on along the minus strand of JAQYWO010000006.1, from coordinate 72,413 downwards.
TTAATCGATAATTCAGAGAGCGATCGCACGATGACTGATTCTCCTGGGCGTCCTACATTCCGGGCAACTACGACAGGGGTGTGTGGCGAGCGATACTTGAGAAGCAGGTCACGGGCTGCTGTGAGTTGCCAAGTGCGTAGTTTTGAGGCGGGGTTGTAGAAGGCGATGACTAAATCTGCTTGGGCTGCTGCAATAATGCGCTGTTCAATAATAGACCAAGGTTTCAGAATGTCAGATAGAGAAATAGTACAAAAATCATGACCGATAGGGGCACCAATTCTCGCCGCCGCAGCTTGTAAGGCGGAGATTCCTGGAGCAACTTGAATGTCGATGCCATACCATTCCGGTTGGGGATTGCGATCAATGGTCTCGAATACCGCTGCTGCCATTGCGTATATTCCTGGATCTCCTGAGGAAACTATGGCTACCGTCCGCCCAACAGCCGCCAAATCTAATGCCATCTTTGCCCGTGCTGCTTCTTCACGGTTATCAAACTCATGCCTTTGTTGCCCTTGTTGCAAGGGACCAGCTAAATCTAAGTAAAAACTATAACCTACTAAGTCAGTTGCTTCACTGATAATTTGCTTGACTTCCGGAGACATCCACTGCACTCCACCCGGACCGGTGCCAACAATAAAGAGTCTTCCTTTTGACCGACCAATTGTAGTGGTATTGATGATATCAGAAGCAACAGCAATAGCAACATTGATGCCACTTTCGAGCCTTTCAAGCACTAATAAGCGACCGCCTGTGCCCGTTGCCGCCAAAGCTAAGTGTTCACATTGAGAGGATAGGTTTGAGGTAATATTCGCATATACCCAAATATTATTTGTATCAAACCCACCTCTACCCACTTGCTCAAATGAGAAGAATCGCGATCTAACGTTGAAGGCATTGGCGATCGCATCAACAACAGGTTCCGCCGCGTCTTTTTCCGAAGCAAACACTCCTGCTACTGATGTATCGGAGAGTCCTGCGTGGGAAAGTAAACGATGAATGAAGGCGATCGCTTCGTCTGGGTTCACTCCTGCAACATTGCTAACTCCAATTGCTAGAGTTTTTGGATGATATACCAAGCAGTCGAGACTTCCCTGCACCTGCTCTTCTGTTATACGAATTGTCAGTTGTCCATTAGGCTCAAAGGGTAATTTGCTTTGACTCAACCAAGAAGCATTTCCCAACATTTTAACCGTCGCACCTGCAAGCAATTCTGAGATGAACCCTTTAGCATCCTCAGGATTTGCCAAATAATATCCTGATGGAGGAGATAAAAGCGCTGTTTGAAAGCGGAGATCACCTGTCGTCGTCACTGCCGCTTTCACCTCCAGCACTGCGGCAATTTGTCGTGCCAGATCGTTCACACCCTGAAGCCCACCGAGTAACGGCACCACAGCACTACCATCTTCCGCCACAGCTAAAAGCGGCGGTTCAAATCGCTTGTCCGATAAGACTGGAGCAAGAGAGCGGATCAGAATACCTGCCGCACAAATACCGATAATGGGAGTTCCGCTTGTGAACAACTCCCGCAGTGTCGAACCAAAATTTGTAAAACTGATATCCACATCAGATGTACGTTCTGCCAAACCGTAGAGGGTTGCGTTTGGCAAGGCAGTCATTATCCTTCGTGCAAGTGGGACACTATTTTGACCTAAAACAATAATTGCTAGTGTATTCATTATTTCAATCCCCTCGTTTCACGCTTGGGGTTACCAGAGTACTTATCACTAATTACTAATTACTCATCACTCCTGGCGGCTGCCATTGACTTGGTATCATAATTAACGAGAAATAGGGTACAGTTTCTGGCTCTACCTCACGAAAAGGCACAATCCGCTGATTCGGCATTGTCGCTCTCTCAATATAAAGCGCTCGTTCTGTTAAGCCCAATTGATTCAAGACTCCATGAACTTTGGTAAAGTGCTTACCTAACTTGATGATGACAGCAGCATCAGCAACTTTTAATCGAGCGGCTAAGAGTTCAGCTGGGAGTATGGCAGGTAGCACGACAAAAGCATCGTTACGATACGTCAGGGGAACACCTAAAGTCGATGCACTTGCCATGACGGACGATATTCCTGGTACGACTTCAGTGGGAAATTGCTCACAAAGTCTCGTATAAAGATACATAAAACTACCGTAGAAAAACGGGTCTCCCTCACACAAAACTGCGACATCCCTGGCAGCATTTAGATGCTCTGCCAAATTCTCGGCGGCTTTGTCATAATAAGGCTGTGCGGATTCTTCGAGTTTAAAGGGGAAAAACATTGGAATCTCGATTTGATCTGCACGTAAATATTGAGCAACAATTGATCGAGCAAGGCTTTTGCCGTGTTCCGCCACTGGATAAGCAACGACAGGGGCAGCCTGTAGAAGCCGAAGTGCTTTGAGGGTTAGCAGTTCCGGATCGCCGGGACCAATCCCTATACCATAGAGATGACCAGAATGTTGCAGCATTGTAAATAATGATTGATAAGTTTAACTTTTTGAGCTTGAATTAAAAGGAAAGATCTAATCTGGCGTTTAATATTCAACAGACATCGCTTGTATCAATCCACTTCCTTAATTGAGTTACTGGGTATTTGTCGGCAAATTCACCAAACAACTCATTATTTGCAGTACGCTTGATTTTGTATATTTGTAACAACTGCAAAATCTTGGTGGGTAGTTCAGCCCAAAGAACATTTTTGTAAAGTTCTTGCCCAAACGGCTGCTCGTTATATCCTACGTAGATGTGATATCCCTCCAATACTGCCGCATCCATTTCGATTTGCTCCCCTAGCAAAGTTATGTCACTTCTACCATGATGGGCGCAGGACTTGGGACAACCAGTAAAATGGATTTTGACAGGCACATCAAGTACAGTATGCTCTTCTAAATGCTTTGCCAAAGCCAGCGCCTGTCCTTTGGTGTCAGTTGCAGAGGATGCACATCCGGTGTTACCCGTACAAGCAACCATTGCACCATGGATATGAGTTGCAGAACAATGCAAACCTAAGCATTCTATTTCATCTTGTACATGAGTTAAATATTGGTTAGGTATATCTGAAATTAGCAGGTTCTGCCAAGGTGTCAATCGAAGTGTACCGCTGCCAAAGGCATTTGCTAAATTGGCTAAAGAGCGCAACTGCTGAGTGTCTAGCCGCCCTAAGGGCAAGACAGCCCCAATGTAAGAAAGTCCCTGCTGTTTTTGGGGATGAACATCCAAATGGAAAGGATCAGTATCTATGTTGACTTCTGTTGTTTTAAATGATACTTTTGTGCAGGAAAACGGGAGATAGCATTGAGCTTTCTCTAAATAGTGCGGCACTCCCCAATTTTGCAACAAATGTTTTAAACGAGGTTTGCGATCGCTATTTGAATCAACATTGTCTAAGTAAACTTGCGCCAAGGCGGCAACTACAGGTAGACATTCTTCTGGTTTAATAACGATGTTGCACTCTTGTGCGACGAGCTTTAAGCGAAAATAAATCCCCGCACTTATTTCACAGTCTCCATTTAAGGCAACAGCAGTAAAAACAATGTCGTTAAGCTGTTCGCTGATTGAAACTACTCCGCCACCGTCAAATGCCACACTAAATTTCGGTGATAATCCTGCTAGCTTGGGATGCGTACAGATATATTCATCTAATTCCCTAACTAATGGACGGGTATCAATTAACTCGAGAGGATCGATGCCTGCTGTTGGACTCGCCATGATGTTGCGGATGTGGTCAACTTCTCTTAGACCAGTTAGTCCCGCCTGCTGTAAAATCGTGAGATCAGTTTTAATTCCTTGGACTTGACGAATTTGTATGTTTGCCCGATTCGTGATGTGAATGTAACCGCCACCAAAGCGATCAGCAAACTCAGCGATCGCATTAGCTTGTTGACTGGAAAAAATCCCTCCAGGAATCCGAATACGTGAGAGAACTCCGTCTCTGGCTGGTGTAGAATAAAACAAGCCCGGACAGGTAACACTGGATAGAGTTTTTTCAGCAGTTTCCGATTCAGTGACTAATATATTTTGATCGCTGGAAACTTTTCGTTCGACAAGTTGAGGCAACAAAGGAATAACTCCTTCCCCGTGCAGCGCAGGGAATAGACGATAAATGTGTTGATCACACACCGCTCAGGTTAGCGTTCTGACTTGCTCAACTTTGGATTGGTCGTTTGACTCTTAAGGTAACTTCCTCTTCACTCATTGGCTTACAGCTGCGGCACAGTCCCGGAATTTCACCAGAGTTTCCTAACCCCAAGCCTGTCTAGAATACCACAAGCTTATGGACTGAAACGGAAATATCAAATCTTTCTTTAAAGAAGCAGCAAGTATAAATGTAAGTAAGTTGGCGGCAATAACGCGATCGCCATTTCGATACAATCGAGCTAGGCACTAGTTAATTCAGATCTTCTATGACTGTACCAACAGAAATACGTAAAAGAGCGATACCTACGGTAAGCTGCGCTAACGCATTAGTTGAACAATTGCCTGGAGAAAGCCTCACTAAAGCGCTTGAGTTCTTGGAAGCATTGAGCAATGAAGCTAGTAAGGTGAGTGAAACGGCTCTTGTCGAACCAGAAGAAAAAGCTTTAGTGCAAATCATTCAACACCAATTGTCCCTTGAAGACCAAACTCGACTAGCTTATCTACGCCAACAGAACGAGACAGGAGAGATAACTCAGACAGAGCATCAGGAGCTAATAGCTTATGTAGATCGTATAGAGTCTCAAGATGTAGAAAGAGCCGAAGCTTTGATTCAACTAGCTAGAATCCGCAGGATTGAGCTAAAAACTTTGCTTCAAGAATTTTCCACTGTGAACAGAATACCTCATGGCATCTGAACGAGTTACAGAAGCCATGAGGCGGATTGTTGCAGCGCGAGCGCAAAATTATTGTGAGTATTGCCGTTGTTCGGGTGATTTTGCAACTGAGAGTTTTACAGTTGAACATATAAAACCCCGGCAAGTCGGTGGCGAAAATACCTTAGAAAATTTAGCCTGGAGTTGTTTCGGTTGTAACAGTCACAAACATACTAAGACTTATAGTATTGACCCAATTACAAAACAACCAGAAGCTCTGTTCAACCCACGTCAGCAATTTTGGAATGAGCATTTTAGCTGGAGTAGTGACAAGAGTGAAGTTATTGGTAAAACACCTTGTGGTTGAGCTACAGTAGAAGCACTCCGTTTAAATAGAGCAGGAGTCGTTAATTTGCGTCGTCTGCTGTTCATGGCTGGAGTACATCTACCAGATGAATGTTAGTTTTGATGAAATCAATTTGTGGCTAGGGTTGGTTAAATCCCCGCAGACGTTATATCTTCAATGAACACGCGATCGCGACTGACTCGGTAAACCTTGAGAGTTGAGAGTGTTCCCCCTGGCTTTGTAATATCGCTAACTGCCTTCAAAGTGCAAGTCAGAGTCTCTTGTGTTAATTCCACCAAATTATAGCCGTGGGTTGTGGAGTTAAAGTACTCAATGTGTGGATTACTAGCCCTAAGTATTTGAGTGGTGGCGTCAACTGAAGGTCCAGTGGAATTTGAAGCGGTTTGCTCTGCTAAATTGGAGGAGGTTGTTGAACCAACAACAAACTCTACTCCAACTGGCACATCCTGTGGATCGTCAAAGTTCACTTTCTGATATCCCGTGACAAAAGTGTGAAGATCACCCGTGATTGTCACAAAGTTTTTCACTCCACCATCTTTAAGAGCTTGAAATATTAAAGCGCGTTCAGCAGGATAGCCATCCCACTGATCCAGATCCGCAAACAAATCTGGTGTCGGTTGTCCTGTTAATTGTGTAGCGAATGCTGATAAAATCTTAAGTTGCAACGTCATGACTTCATTTCCCCAAACCTTCCAGATGGAGTCAGAGTTGAGAATTTGGTTTAAGAACCACTCACGCTGTGTGATACCCAACATAGTGCGGTTTGGATTGCTGCGTTCTGGACAATCTGGTGTAGTGTATCGCCTTTGGGTAAGATAACGCTGCTGCTGCGCCGCTAAGTCGTCACAGGGAGGACCATCTCGGTAGAGACGTTCGTCTGTCATCACAAGTTCAAGCAAGTTGCCAAATTTGAATTTGCGATATATCTGTATAGAAGATAACGGATCTTTCTCAGCTTGGAAAGGAATACTAGTAGGGGTGTGTTCAGCCCATGCCTGATTTGCTGACTGACGAAGCTCTGGTTTGTGGAAAGGAATTTGGTCAGTGGCATTTACTTGAAAGCAATCGTTAGCAAACTCGTGGTCATCCCAAATAGTTATAAATGCAGCACGTTCGCGTACTTTTTGCAAATCTGGATCGCTATTATAGTTTTGATAGAGATATCGATAGTCTTCAAGTGTCGCCGCAGCTGGTTGACCACTAGGTAGCTGGAGAGGACGAATGCCACTTTGGAAACTAGTATCTCCCACTGTTTCGTAAATGTAATCGCCTAAAAAGACAACAAAATCTATCTCCTCTTGTGCCAGGAAGCGATAAGCATTATAGTAGCCGTTCGTATAGTCTTGACAATTGATATACGCAAAGCGGAGCTTGTTGAGTTTAGATTTGGAAGCAGGCAGGGTTTTAAAACGACCAGTTCGGCTGACCGTTCCTTTGTAAATGAATCGATAATAGTAGGTGGTAAAGGGTCGGAGATGCTCGGAATCCAAGCGGACTTTGAGAGTGTAATCCTTTGACTCATCTGTCTGCGCGATCCCACGTAAGACAGAAGTTCTACAATCAGCATCTGTGAAAATCTCAAAAGCCGCCTTAACCGAATCTGTCTGTTGTGGAACAACACGCGTCCATAGCGTAATCCCATGTATTTGTGGATCGCCGGCCGCCACACTTTGCGGAAAAACAGGTGTCGCAGCATCGGCTCTTCCAAAAGCAAACAATTCTTTGACTTGCTCTTCGTTCATTGAAAGCAGTTTGGGAAGTTGCTCACCTGCCCAAATAACAACACCCGTGGAGAGTGAGTACTTCAGAAATGTCCGTCTATCCATGATTGATCATGCCTGTTGAAGCTTGTGATAAAGACTATCAACATTCAATTAATCGAGCAGTAACGTTTGGTTAATTTTACGTAAAATTAATAATTTTACGGTGTAAAATTTTGTAAGGGTATCAACTATTTGTCCCTACAATCTTTCTTCGGAAGTGCCTCTGGTTGTGAATTTCATGGATGATTGCCGATCTGTGTATGGGCGAAACGGACTTCGACCATATAATGAGTGTCCGGTGCCTGTTTCCCCCGAAACTCTTGCGAACACTCTTGCAGAGCTTACAGATGTACGGGGATTCAACCTGGTTTCGCGAACGTTACGTACTCGTGGCGTTAGCATTACTCTTGAAGAATATGATAACTGGGACGGTGGGATATGGACATGGTTGATAACAGTGTCTCTGTTACCGCGTGATTGGGCTACGTTTAATGGTGAAAAAGAACGAACCGCAGTTGAGAAGGAATTTGCTGAACTCGCCGACGCTATTGTGAGAAGTGATGCCCATGTTTTTACAGTTCGATTTGCAGCGATAGCAGTTTCATCGTCCACGGGTATAACGAACCACGGTCGAGCGCATTCCGGCAATCCATCGGCTATTGAGTATGAGGGATTGCTATTTAGATCTCAGCCAGAGGTATTGTTGTTTGTTGCGCTTCGTGAAACAGGACTGCCAGTCATGCCACTGCCTGTAGTGGCATCTAAGGGACCACGCTTTAGGCGAATCGAACCCGACTTTATTGTCATTCGCCGAGGCATCACGTTCGTTGTAGAAGTAGACGGTGATCGCTGGCATCAGGAATCACCAGCCGCAGCACAGGAGCGCCTACGTCACTTGGAGGACGAGGGCGTGAGAATCATTCGCGTATCTGCTGAGAAATGCAACTCAACCGATTCTGCTAAGGATATAGCAAAAGACATTTTATTGAGAATCGAACGAATGTTGGAGAGCCGCTAAAGCTATGATTGCTCAACTAATGGCTAAAAAAACAAAATCGGATAGGTTAACAATTTCAATAGATTCAGACTTAAAGCGACAGTTTGACACTATATGTATTTGGAAGAAGCTAAACATGAGCGATGTAGCTCAATCACTAATAAGCGATTGGGTAAAATCAAATGCACCTCCAGGACTTCTTACAAAAGAGAAGCAAATATCATGACAGATATAGTAGAACAACCGGGCGTTCTAATCAGATAAAAAAGCAAGACATAGCTTGAGACGATTATGTAACAAAGGTACTAAATCATGGTGACAACCGTAACACCCGCAGAGACTAGGACTGTACTCGAAAACATTAGCTGGCAAACATTCAAAAGTATGCTGGCTGACATGGGTGATGAGCGTAACACTAGACTCGCTTATGACAATGGAATAGTAGAAATTATGTCTCCACTTGTACCGCACGAAAACTCCAACCGCTTAATTGAAGCTTTTATTGTGGTAATGTGTGAAGAACTGGGTTTGGAAATTAAACGCACTGGATCGCTGACTTTAACACGAGATGACTTGGAAAAGGGGGGTGAACCAGATAGCAGCTACTACATTCAGAATGAATCCTTAGTTAGGGATAAGGAAAATATAAACCTGGCCACAGATCCACCGCCAGATCTTGTGCTTGAGGTGGAGTACTCACGTCCTGCGGTAAATAAGTTGACTCTTTACGCTTCAATGGGTATACCTGAGTTCTGGCGTTATAACGGTAGTGTCTTACGGGTTTACTGCCTTAGTAGTAATCAATATTCAGAAGTAGCGAGCAGTCCTACCTTTGCTCGTATACCAGTTAAAGAAATTCCTCAATTTATCCAAGCTACGAGAAAGAATGGGGAAATAGCAACTACTCGTACTTTCCGTACTTGGGTTAAAAGCTTAAGTTAGTCAACACAAAGTTGCATAATAATGACGTGATGACACTGACACTAAAATCCCCATAGCCATGATCAGGCAATGGGGCAAGAGAGAATAATAGGTTGTCACTACCCTACACCACGCTGATTGCATGGTGTAGATGGCTTAGTGTCTTATTGACTTAATATGTTTTGGGGAAACAACTTATGCACGTATTGTGAGCGTAACGGTGATGCCTGCGGTGGCTATACGTCTAAATACTTATTAAGAAAGGGTAGGTTAAAAACCCACCCTAAGAGCAATTTCAATTTTCGGTCAAAATTGCGACCTAATTCTCAATCTTTGGTGTATTCAAAGATACTGTAGGTACTTTTTGCTGTGCCAAAGAAGGTACGGAATCACGCAAGCGTTCCGTCAACTGTAAAGTTGTAGAGTCATACACCTGAGTGAGCATTTTGGGATACAAACCAATCCCAATAATTGGTACTAACAAACAGGCAATGATGAAAATCTCGCGGGGTTCGGCATCTATGAGTTTCTGGTGAGAAACTAATTCCTCGTTCTCTTTGCCGTAGAAAATTTCCCGCAACATTGACAGCAGATAAATTGGCGTGAGAATGACACCAACTGCCATCAATAAGATCACAATTACTTTGAATGTCGGGTTATAGGCATCAGTGGTGGTAAAGCCAACAAACACCATCAACTCTGCCACAAAACCACTCATTCCTGGTAAAGCTAAAGATGCCATAGCACAGGTTGTCCACATGGCAAACATTTTGCCCATTCTCTTGCCGACACCACCCATTTCATCCAACATTAGGGTATGCGTCCGATCATAAGTCGCTCCGACAAGGAAGAACAAACTTGCCCCAATTAAACCGTGGGAAACCATTTGCAGCATTGCCCCATTCAATCCCAAATCTGTGAAAGAGGCAAAGCCAATGATGACAAAGCCCATATGAGAAATTGAAGAATAGGCAATTTTTCGCTTGAGGTTGCGCTGGGCAAAAGATGTCAGGGCAGCGTAAATGATGTTCACTATCCCTAAAATTATTAACGCCGGTGCAAAATAAGCGTGGGCATCGGGAAGCATTTGAGCATTCATCCGAATCAAGGCATAACCGCCCATTTTGAGGAGAATACCTGCCAGCAACATGTGTACTGGTGCTGTTGCTTCACCGTGGGCATCTGGCAACCAGGTGTGTAATGGGAAAATAGGTAACTTAACAGCGTAGGCAATCAGGAAGGCAGCGTAAAGCCAAAGTTGAAGATTCAAGGCAATGTCTTTGGCACCAAGCGATCGCATATCAAATGTCACCGTATCGCCATAGAACGCCATTGTTAAGGCCGCTACCAAAATAAACAGCGAACCACCTGCTGTGTATAAAATAAACTTGGTTGCTGCGTATAGACGCTTTTTCCCTCCCCAAATTGACAGCAGGAAGTACACTGGCACGAGTTCCAGTTCCCACACGAGGAAAAAGAACAGCATATCCTGGACTGCGAACACCGCAATTTGACCGCCATACATTGCCAGGAGCAAAAAGTAAAACAGTCTGGGCTTGAATGTCACAGGCCAAGCGGCTAAAGTCGCGAGGGTGGTAATAAATCCAGTCAAAATAATCAGGGGCATGGACAAGCCGTCTGCCCCTACCGACCAATTCAAATCCAGCTGTGGAACCCAAGGGTAACTCTCCACGAGCTGCAAATTCGGGTTAGAGAAGTCGTACTGAGTACAAAAAGCGTAAACAATCAATGCAAAATCAATTAGCCCGACGATCAGGGCGTACCAACGTACTGTTTTGCCCTCTTTATCTGGGATGAAAGGAATGAACAGTGACGCCACTATCGGCAGCAAAATAATCGTCGTCAGCCACGGGAAGTTAGCCATAGGATTTTGGATTTCGGATTTTGGATTTTGGATTAAAGACTGTGTTAATTTTGGATTTTGATTTTGGATTAAAGAGTTACTCGTCAAGCCCCACAGTCTTTGGTTTTGACAAGCCTTCCCCAATCCAAAATCTGAAATCTAAAATCTAAAATCGTTTAAGTTACACCAAAAACAATCGCTAGACCCAATACAGCTCCAAAGACAATCAAGGCGTAGAATTGAGCGCGACCGTTTTCGAGATACTTCAGCCCTTCGCCACTAACAAGAGCGAAAAAGCCTGTAAGGTTAACGGCACCATCAACAACACGGAAGTCAACTTCCATAACTTGTCTGGCTAAGCGACGCAAGCCCATGACAAATACGCGATGGTAAATGTCATCAAAGTACCACTTGTTGAGAGATAACTCGTAAAGTGGTTTGATTTGGGTCGCGATCGCCACGGGGTTAATCTTACCCCATAGATACATGAGGGAAGCGAAGGTAATTCCAATTAGCGAAATCCCGACGGAAGCACCAGCCATGATCAAAAATTCCGTTTGATCGAACTCACCGGCTTTTTCTATGACAGACGCTAGTGTTTCGCTGGGAGGAAAAATGAACTCCTCAAAGTAATTGGCATAGGGAGTTCCCAGTAAACCAATAAGCATTGAGGGGATCGCCAAAAGCGCTAACGGTAGTGTCATCGTCCAAGGAGACTCATGGGGATATTCACTCAAGTGATGACCGTGAGTGGTATCGTGATGGTGCTCTTTTGCTTCGTGTTCTCCTTTTGCCATTGCACCAGCAAGAGAAGACGGAGCTGGTTCAAAACCCGTGACAACTGCCATCCCTTGGAATGACTTGAGTACATGCCACATTTCGGTTTTATTGCCCCGGAATTTACCTTCAAAGGTGGTTAAATACATCCGGAACATATAAAAAGCTGTAATTCCAGCAGTTAGCCAGCCAATACTCCAGAGAAATGGGTTAGCCGCAAATGCTTTCCCAAGAATTTCGTCTTTTGACCAGAAACCAGCAAACGGTGGGATACCAGAAATTGCCAAACAACCGATTAAGAAGGTTGTCGCCGTAATTGGCATGTATTTCCGCAGTCCCCCCATCAACCGCATATCCTGTGCTAATGCGGGATCGTGACCGACGACTCCTTCCATACCGTGAATCACCGAACCAGATCCCAGGAATAGCATTGCCTTAAAGTAGGCGTGAGTCATCAGGTGGAAAAGTCCGGCACTGTAAGCACCTACTCCCATTGCCATCACCATGTAACCGAGTTGGGAAATGGTGGAGTAAGCTAAGCCTTTTTTGATGTCGTTTTGGGTAATAGCTATTGTTGCTCCCAAGAAGGCTGTGAATGCGCCCGTAAAGGCAATCACGTTCATAGCTACAGGAATGTGTTCAAATAGCGGGTACATCCGCGCAATTAGAAAAACACCTGCCGCCACCATGGTTGCTGCGTGGATGAGGGCAGAAATTGGAGTGGGACCTTCCATTGCATCTGGAAGCCAGACATGCAATGGGAATTGGGCTGATTTTGCCACGGGACCCAAAAAGACTAAAATCGCCAACAGGATGGCGAGAATGTTGCTCACAGAACCTATCTGTACGAGTTCTGCAAGGCGATCGCCGATAACATTAAACTCAAAACTTCCTGTTGCCCAGAAAAGACCGAGAATACCCAACAACAAACCAAAGTCACCAACACGGTTGGTGACAAATGCTTTTTGAGCTGCATCCGCTGCTGAAGAGCGATCGTACCAGAAGCCGACCAGCAAATACGAACACATCCCAACCAATTCCCAGAAGATATAAATCTGTACGAGGTTGGGACTGACTACCAGACCCAACATAGAGGAGCCGAACAAGCTAAGATAGGCATAAAACCGAACATAGCTTGGGTCGTGAGCCATGTAACCATCGGTATAAACCATAACTAAGAGTGCTACCGACGTCACAATCACCAACATTAGGGCTGTGAGGTGGTCAATAGTGTAGCCCATATTGAGGTGAAAATTACCTGCAGACGCCCATTCTAGGGTGCGGGTATAAGTTGAATGCCCTTGTATTTGACTCCATAACAAGGCACAAGACAAACCCATTGCGACGGCCATCAGGGAGATAATAAAAGCTGCATTGATCTGCCGCAATTGGTTTGTTACTTGATTTAACGTTAAAAGCCCTAGACCGACCAGCATTGCCCCAAATAGAGGTAAAACTGGAATCAGCCAAGCATACTGATAGATTACTTCCATTACTAAGGCCTACTTTTAGAATTCTTAACTAAGTTAGACAGTCCTACAGACGGTTGCCCGAAGTTTCGCTCTCCGCTGCAGACAACTGGCCAGGTGGGAACTGTTAATAATTGTAAACTAGCCTTGCGATAAGTAGGTTAGCGCAAAAAAACCTAAATATGTGAACAAATGTTGACATGCTTATCAGCCTACTAAAAACTAACTCTTTTTCCATTAACAGCCCCAATGTAAAGTTGTCTTGATTCGCACCTACTTACTTATTTTTGAAGAGGTATGCTGAGAGCTTCTGTATTTTCCCTTTTTGTGAGACTTTGAAGAGATGTCAGCCAAATTCACTCATTCAAACTTAACTTTTGATTTCCTCATAGCGCGAATTTTGCGCTATGATTTCTATTCCCTTGTACCCAACAACAAGCTCCTTGACACACACCCTCAAGCATAAAATAACCCACTGGACCTTCATCCAGTGGGGTAATTAAGCATGGTTTTAGATTTGCACCAACAATCCATCCCTCAGATTCATCTGTGGAAATTTCTTGAAAACTTAGAACTAGTGTATTTCATCTGGCAGAACGACACCCTAAATCTACTGTTGTGGTAATTTTGTCAGTTTTGGAACGGTTGGTGTAATTGAGTTTGATTTCTTCTAAAGCTTGAAGTAAATCATCTCTACCGCCAAAACCTTCCAATCGCTGTCTACTTTTGCCGTTTTCGATCAAGATTAAAGTGGGTAGTGATTTTAGGCGATAGGTAATAGACAGTTTGAAATTGTCATCGGCATTTACTCCAACTAACTTAATTTGATCGCTGCACTGGGCTTGAAATTGCAACAACATGGGGTGGATGATGCGACACAAGCCGCACCAAGGTGCTCCAAAATTTACTAGAACAGGAATAGGAGATTCTAAAACCTCTTGAGTAAATGTCCGCTCACTAACCGACAACACCATGACGCTTCTTGAATTGTAGGGTTTTCATATCAAACTAGTTATTATCATGAAGGAGGGTAGGCTTACGCTACTGCTCGAATTGCGCTTACAAACATAAGAATACTTCCGTCAGGAGGAGCTAGCACTTTCGGTGTAGGTTTCCTCAGTTACCCTCAAGCGGGACACACTCCCAACACCGAATTCTCTTCTACCCCTGGTAAGGAAAGTCCATAATTCAGGAGAATTCTTTGCTCAAGCGCCGATCTTAATCCTCGGAGATGTCATAAAGTTTTTCCTTTTTGAAACCCCCAACTCTTATGCGTGGGGTGATTCTATATTCTGAATATTAACCGATGATTCCTTGATGGTAGTTGCTCCCTTGTGTTTCATCCGTGGAATAAATCTAAAATCCGGACCTCAAGAGTGTGAATAGTATCAACCTCTGTTGTTAATCCACGCATCCGGAGCCGGAAAGTTTGCCTGTGAGAAAAAACCCCTGGTGAATACGCGCTCCTCCCAAACCACTTTCCTTTGTACATCCAATGCATCCAAAGTACTGGATGACTGAAGAAAGGCAGAGGGCAGCTATGCTGAAGGGAAGAGATTCTTTTGATGTGCCCTTCGACCATAAGGGTCACAAGCCCCTAAATTCATTTATGAAAAAACAAGAAAATATGTATTTCAAGACGCAAAGCGATCCGCGAATACTACGTCCTTGCTAAATCCCTTAAATTCATTTATGGGGATACATAGCTGCCCTCTGCCTTCTTAACCTTCTTAATAGGGTGTTGATTGCAGGGTCCAAAAAATTATGCGAACGTATCAGCGTTACAATCAACGCTGATAAAAAAGCCAGCGCGACTTTCACGGTGGCTTTTCTGAATTTTCAACTCCTGATTACGGCTCCCATTGAGGGAATGTGGAGCTAGCTGCAACTTACTCCCAACGTTGATAATTGACCAGTAACTACCAATATAAGTTCTCAACCAGACTAAACACACCCCCCCAATGACAGCTATTACAATTCATCCTACATTGATTTGGTAGCAATAGATAAACTGAATTTGCGACAAATTCTTATCAATTACTGCTACTAGTTGGATAATGGTTAAATTTATAATCGTACTCTACTAGTTGCCTGATCCAGTAGGGGGTGAGACCACCAAAGTAGTAACACAAAAAGAGTCACTCCTAAGTAGGCAGGACGAAGAAATTCTTGCCATTTCAAAGATTGACGACCGTCGAGAACAGCCACAAACGGAATGATGCTTGTGCGTTGTTTGACATCAGCAAAAGCTTGGCCATAGCGAGAGCTCAAACGGCGATCCCCGTGCCAAACTCCAAATAAATGGTGCAATATCAATCCGATGGAGGTGACGAGGGTAAAAGTAGTACCCAACCAGAGAGTGTGAGCAATACACCAAATTATCTGTCCCACCATCTGTGGATGGCGAGTAATGCGGATAATTCCAGTTTCATAAAGGTAAACGGATGGCTTTTGAATGGCAGCAATTTCTAGTAGATTGAAGGTAGCAGGATACAAAAACAAAAACGAAATCGCTGATAATACCCAAACTAACCCCTGCATTCCTGTTACGTCTTGAATCTGCCAAAGTTGTAGCCCATCATAGCGGTGGTTAAAAAAGTAAACAATCAAAAGCACAGCCAACGGTAAACTGGTAGCCGCAAAAAGAATGCGATAAAGCCGCACTCCCATGTGTTTTTCTGCCCATGGGCGTAGGGCTGCGCCGCCACTATGGGCGAGTACAAAACACAATTGTAGTCCCAGCATGACAAAATGACTAGTGGTCAACCAAGCCGCAAGCATCATAATACACAAATGAAGTAATTTAAAGAAAACTCAACTCAGTACAATCAATATCACAAAGTATTCAAAGGGGGACTTAAGTCAAGATGTGTTAATGCGCTCATTTACTGCTACCAAGTCGAAAATGCAATAAATCATGACTTTGAAGAATGTTTTGAATCGCTGATTTGTTGCCAATGCTGCTCCTTTCAAAGTTTGTGGGTTTAGCCTTATGTCTGACCTTCCTTTCACTTTAGATCAGTTACGTATCCTCAAAGCGATCGCCGCAGAAGGGAGTTTCAAGCGTGCTGCTGATAGTCTTTATGTTTCCCAACCTGCCGTGAGCTTGCAAGTGCAAAACTTAGAGCGGCAATTGGATGTTCCGTTATTTGATCGAGGAGGACGTCGTGCCCAATTAACAGAAGCCGGACATTTACTCCTAAATTACGGTGAAAAAATCTTGAGTTTGTGTCAAGAAACCTGTCGCGCTATCGAGGATCTCCAAAATCTTCAAGGCGGTACCTTGATTGTGGGTGCTTCTCAAACCACAGGCACCTATCTTTTACCCCGAATGATCGGTATGTTTCGACATAAATATCCAGATGTAGGAGTGCAGTTGCATGTCCACTCTACGCGTCGCACTGCCTGGGGTGTGGCAAACGGACAGGTGGATTTGGCAATCATCGGCGGAGAAATTCCCGGCGAACTAGCTGAATCTTTAGAAATTATTCCTTACGCTGATGATGAATTAGCGCTGATTTTACCTGTGACTCATCCCTTTTCCAAACTTGAAACAATCCACAAAGAAGATTTATATAAATTACAATTCATAACGCTTGATTCCCAATCAACTATTCGCAAGGTGATTGACTCTGTACTAACACGTTGTGATATCGATACACGACGTTTTAAAATCGAGATGGAACTTAATTCCATAGAAGCCATTAAAAATGCTGTGCAATCCGGTTTGGGAGCGGCTTTTGTCTCTACCTCGGCAATAGCTAAAGAATTACAAATGGGGATGTTGCATTGCACGCCTATTGAAGGTGTCATTGTTAAGCGCACGCTGTGGCTGATTTTTAATCCCAATCGTTACAGATCCAAAGCAGCAGAAGCTTTTAGTCAAGAAATTTTGCCACAATTTGCTACACCCGGATGGAATCAAGATGTGTTAAAGTCATCACAAAAGAGCATGGCGATAAACACTTTAAATGCAAAAACGCCTATCTCTGATGAAGACTGAGATCTGGTCAGTGGTCATTGATCATGAGTCATGAGTCATTAGTACAAATGTCCTTCGTCATTTGTTTGAACAAACAAATGACCAATAACTAACAATCAATGACGAATGACAAGTGATAAATGACTAATGACTAATGCCTCATGACTAATGACAAATAAATGGAAATTTACTGCACTCGTCCACGCTGCCACCGTCCGCAAAACTTGTTTCCCGATTTAGACGATCAAGCGATTTTAAGAACGGTGCAGCAAAAATACTGTACCGCTTGTGGTATGCCACTAATTTTAGTTGGACGCTATTTGCCGACAAAGTTGCTCGGGCGCGGTGGGTTTGGCGCAGCATTTTTGGCACGCGATCGCTATACTCCGGGAATGCGCCAATGTGTTGTTAAACAATTTCAACCGTCGGGTAATTTAAGTTCAACTCAACTGCAACTCGCGCAAGACTTATTTGAACGTGAAGCAGTCGTTTTAGAAGAAATAGGTCATCAAAGCGAGCAAATTCCTGAGCTGTATGCTTTCTTCCAACTTCCTGTTCCTGGAATGCAAGCTGGAGTTGAAGAGCAGTTTTTTTACTTAGTACAGGAATATATTAAAGGACAAAATCTAGAGGAAGAATTAGTCCAAAAAGGTCAGTTTTCCGAACCGGAAGTTTTAGAAGTACTGCAAGAAACTCTGATTATCTTAAAATTTGTCCATAGTAAAGGTATTATCCACAGAGATATTAAGCCAAGCAATATCATGCGCCGTTATGACGGCAAAATTTTTCTTCTCGATTTTGGGGCTGTGAAGCAAGTAGCAAATACTACTCCGGGTAAAGCTTCTACGGGAATTTATTCTCTAGGATTTGCCCCTCCAGAGCAAATGTCTGGCGGTCAAGTTTTTCCATCTACAGACTTGTATGCTCTAGGTGTTACTATAGTGATGCTATTAACAGGGAAACAGGAAGTAACTCAGTTATTTGATGTCTATAACAACCAGTGGATATGGCGATCGCAAGTCACTATTAGTCCCCGCCTTGCTGAGATTTTAGACAAAATGCTGTTAAGCGCTGCTAATCAACGTTTTCAGTCAGCCCAAGATGTACTGGATGCCCTCGCATCGACACCAAGTATACCAATACCTACTACACAAATTAATCTTCTCCCTGGAACACCGTCACCGCCACAACCTCAAAAACCGTCACTCACGTATACCAAAGGACCATTTTCTCTAGTAGAAATACTTAGTGGGGCAGCATTTAGTGGGTTTGAAGGTGGAGTCATAGCCCTCGCGCTATTTAGTATATTAAAATCTTCATCAATCACTTTAGCTACCTCAGCCGTTATTTTAACAATAATAATATTTGCCCAAACAAGACGGTGGATTGAAAAGTGGGATTTATTGATTATTCCAGCTATTAGCTTTGCAGTTGTCTTTTTTATTCCCTTACTGCACCGCGATCTAACAAGTACACAAATAGTTATAATTCCTATAGCCGCTGGGTTAGTCGCGCTCGCGATTACAGCTTTATTTCGTCTTATTTACAAATTGTTATCTATACTGCTATAGGGCTTTTCTTGGTGCTGACAGCTCTTTATGTCTAAGAATAATAAATCGCTTAAGCTTGTCTTAGCCATTATGAATGTCCTCATCAGCGCAACCAATTAAATGCTCAGGCTTTCCGTCGTGGTGACTACCCCATCACCCGTAATTTATTTGTAATTGTGAAAAATATTCCACAGCTTCCTCAGCAAGCTGGGGAATATCAGCGCAAATTGGCTGCTGACACCTTAGGGGCAAGAACTGATTGAAAAGACTGGATTTGTCACTCATCAGATAATTCTTTAATCGTTACCGTTGCTGATATTTGAGGGTAAAATGCACAACCCACAAGAGCTATATTAAATGCAAGTAAGAATCGCCATATTTGCTATAAAAACTTAACAATAGCTATGTCGCAAAAAAATGAGACAGCAGTTTTGATCCTAGCCTTGGTGATCACACTAGGGCTGGCAGGAGCTATATTTTGGTGGTTGACTAAAAGTTCTGGTCTCAAAATATCTCCTTTTAACAACTATAAATCACAATCATCAGGACAGTCGAGTGGTGATTTGGCTTCTGTCACAAACGTTCCCTCTGGATTGTTTAGCTATGGAGGTAGCACGACTTGGGCACCAATCCGAAAAGTCACTGACTCAGTAATTCAAACTACCCAGCCTCAATTTCGTTTACGCTATACCGATCCTACTACTGGAGCTCCTGGTTCTGGTAGTGGAATCAAGATGCTGTTGAGTAACCAACTTGCCTTTTCTCAGTCTTCTCGTTCACTTGACAAGAGCGAATACCAGCAAGCGCAACAGCAAGGCTTTACCTTAAAAGAAATTCCTGTAGCTATTGACGGCATTGCGATCGCAGTTAATCCTAATCTTAATATTCCAGGTTTAACTGTATCCCAACTTAAAGACATCTATACTGGCAAAATAACTAACTGGCAGCAGGTTGGTGGTCCAAATATACCAACCATACCTTATTCTCGCCGTCAAGAAGAAGGCGGAACTGTCGAATTTTTTGCACAGAATGTTTTAGAAAAGGAAAAGTTTGGTAGCGACGTTCAATTCATCTCTACCACAACACAAGCTTTGAGAGAAGTCGCCAGAAATATGGGTGGTCTTTACTACGCTTCATCTCCCGAAGTCGTTGGACAATGCACAGTTAAGCCATTACCATTGGGAAGGAAACCAGATCAACTGGTTCCACCATACCAAAAGCCTTTCGTTTCACTCAGACAATGTCCAGCTCAGATTAACCAATTAAATGCTACCGCTTTTCAAAATGGTGAATATCCCATTACACGGCGGTTATTTGTAATTGTTAAACAAGATGGTCAAAGCGACCAGCAAGCAGGAGAAGCTTATGCAAAATTGTTGCTGACATCTGAAGGTCAACAGTTAATTTCTAAAGCTGGATTTGTTCAACTCCGCTAATAGGTTTTGGATAGTAGTTAGTGGGGAATTTAACTAACTACTAACAATTAACAAATTTTGAATATGTCGCCAAAAAATGAAATTCCAATTCTTGTTTTATCTCTATTAATAACAGTTGGATTGATAGCTGGCGGCTTTTGGTGGTTCACAAAAAAGTCTTCGGTCGATTCTCTCTCACATCTGATTAATTCCGATGGAGAACCCAGAGGCAAAGTTTTTGCCTCTGTGCCAAATATCCCCACAGGATTATTCAATTATGGCGGCAGTACTTCTTGGGCACCAATTCGACTAACAGCTGACCCAATCATCCAAGCCGCGCGACCTGAGTTTCGGCTACACTACGTTGAACCATTAAGTAGCGCTTCTGGTTCCGGTAGTGGAATACAGTTGTTAATCGATGGTCAACTAACGTTTGCCCAATCCTCAAGACCAGTTGTTGACCAAGAATTAAGCCGTGCCCAGCAACACGGATTCACTCTCAAACAAATTCACGGATTCAATTGATGGTTTGGCAGTTGCAGTTAACCCGAACCTGAATGTATCAGAATTGACTATTGAAGCAGTTACAGTCGATTTACACTGGCAATACAACAAATTTGAACCAAATTGGTGGCCCAACGATCCCTATTAAGGCTTTTTCTCGCCGCATAAGTAATGGCGGTACTGTAGAACTGTTTGTCCAAGACATCTTGGGTGGTCAAGCTTTTGGGCCAAGAGTGGAATTTGTTTCCACAACCACCCAAGCACTACAGAAAGTGGCTGATAGTCCTGGAGGCATCTATTACGCTTCTGCTGCTTTGGTTATTCCTCAATGTTCAATCAAGCCCGTGCCTTTGGGGCGGACGCAAGGACAGTCTATCGCCCCTTACCAAGAACCATTTGTCCTCCCCTCTGAATGTTCTGGTAATAAAAGAAACAAATTGAACATAGAAGCTTTTCAATCAGGAAAGTACCCAATTACTCGCAATCTGTTTGTGGTGGTCAAACAGAATGGTCAAAGCGAACAACTTGCAGGCACGGCTTATGCCAATTTACTCCAGACCGAGCAGGGACAGGAACTGATTTCCCAGGCTGGGTTTGTCAAAATTCGCTGACACCTGCGATTGGTGCTAAAGTTTAGCCTCTATTAATCGATTCTGCTGGTAAGCAAATAAGATTATCCCCCTGAGTCAAGATTAAACCGCGTTGACGCAATTTACCCATTAAGCGGGTGACGGTGACACGAGTCGAACCGATCGCACTGCCAATTTGGGCATGAGTAAGAGGGAAGGGTAGACAATAGCCACGAATAACATCTGGGTCAGTATCGCTCATTGACGGCTCTCCATATTCCTCTATTAATAATGTTAGGAATCCTAAGAGTCGGTCAATTGTGCGCCGTTGTCCTAAAGCACTCAGCCATAACAGCTTGCGCTGGTGCTGATATCTAAAGGCATCCATAACTTCGCGACGGAAGTGGGGCCAGTTATCTAAATCGTGCCAGTACATCCACAACACTGCTGTTTGATCAACATGGGCGTAAGCCTGAAGTGTGAATGGTGATTGGGCAACAATTTCAAACGGCTGTCCTGCACCAACGAACCCTAAGAAGGCTTCTTCTGGGGTTCTATTTATGCGTCGAGATGTCAACTGACTGGCTGTAGCACTAACTTGAGCGGTTCCTACCATACGGATCGCACCCCTTTGCACCAAGTACAGCAATCCAGGTCTAGCTGGAATGCGTTCATCTTTGCTAAAGGTGCGGCAACGGTAGTGTTCTTGAGCCCAATCAAGAATCCGTTGCCAAGTTAGAAAAGGACGTGAAGCCTCAGAAAAGGAGGATGGAGATTGCATAGGTAACAAAAAGCGTTTGGCTGAAGACAAAGACGGCGTAAAAAGGTGCAAGGAGTGTCTTTGTGTTGGCAACTCAGGCTTAACACCTTACAGTGCCAGCCATCAAAAAGGTAGAAAGAAGAACTCCTACTCTTTTGTTATACTCTTACTGTACAATGATGGTAGTAAAATTTACTTTGTTTCAAAAAAAATTTGCATAATTCTCATTTTTCCTCTGTATAGAATAATTTATTTCCGAAGACAGATGACAGAATCTCAATGATCTGGGGTATTAGTTTTTTCTCTCGAGGAAATGTGTATCAACAACTACCTATATCTAAAAATACAGCAATTAAGCAGTTAGTTTTCAGTCATTTATGGATAGCAATAAGTATATATTTCCGAACGAATCACATTGAAGGCATATCAAAGGAAAATATTCCTCTATATAAAGGCAGAGATAATAATCGAGTTTTATATATTTCAGGTGTAGCCTTACAGCTATCAAAATCTCAGAATCGCCCCTCAATACATGTTGCCAATGCCATTGTCTCTCATTTATCTGCAAAATGTATCAAATATTTCAATATTCAAATCGTTTCTCCAGGTTGGATTCATTTGGAGTTAAGTGACCAGTTATTAGCAACTTGGTTACAAAATCTTGTCTTTAAAGAAGTAGGAGAATGGGAATCTTCAAGGCATGCCTCCCCTAACCCCTTATCTGGAGCTATCCCTCAGGCGAACTCCCAATTTACTGCTCAATACGCCCATGCTCGTTGCTGCACGCTGTTGCGGCTGGCATGTCAAGAGAGATTGATTAAACTCAGTCAACCAGAACCTGGTACTGCCTTTTGGACAACAACCGGATGCAACCAAATTCCTTGGCTTAACTGTGATCAAATGCGCGATCATCACCCAGCTTCGCGTCGCTTAATCGCTGAGTTAATACAAGTCGTAGACTTGGAGTATTCTGATTCGAGAGATGAACGTAAATGGGAAAAAGCAGCTTTGAACCTAAGTGAAGCTTTTCAAAACTTTTGGTCTGAGTGTCGTATTTGGGGTGATGTAAAAACGACGAACCCTGAACTAGCTCAAGCCAGATTGGGATTGGTCTTGGCGACTCAATCTGTATTAAGATTTTTGCTGGAAGACAAATTGGGTATTTTTGCTCTTCAGGAGTTGTGAATGGGGAGTTGGGAGAACTTTAAGAATGCGTCTGTAAAAAATCATACAATGTATGATTTTTAGGCAAAATATGAGAGATCTCACGAATAAGCAAGTGGTTTGGGCTTACACAGGTATTTATAAATACTGAATACAAGATAAAGCTTCTTAATTCTTAATATAAACTTCTGAATTGGCTATTGACTAGTTGAAGCTGTTCGGGTACATTAGCAGGTGTGTGAGGAGCGAACCAGCAAGGATACCGAGACGAAACACGGCCAGTCGTCGGTATCCTTTCTGATTTTTATGAATATTCTAAGTTACTGAGTCTTGTAAAACACAGTAGTAAATTTTTAAGATAGCAGAAATTTTTCAATTGCGACTGCGGCTCCGTCTTGCTCTACGTTAGGAGCTACCCATTGAGCGATCGCTTGGACTTGAGTTGGCGCGTTACCCATAGCTACACCGATGCCAGCATATTCGAGCATTTCTACATCATTAAAGTTATCACCAATTGTCATCACATTAGTAGATTGCAGTCCCAGCAGTTCTTCAGCTAGGTAACGCACTCCAATTCCTTTATTTGCTAAGGGATTAGTCGCTTCAAAGAAGGTGGCAACAGACGTGGTGAGATATAGTTCTGCGGGAGTGTATTGGCAGCGCAAATTCCCTAGCAACTGATCAATAACATCTGTGTCGTCGCACAAAGCGAGAACTTTTGTGGGTTCATCCTTTAAACAGGAACGTAAGTCACCTACAGCAATCGGGATGATACCAGAACGTTGTGCATAAATTTCTGTTTCTCGTGTGAACTCTCGAACGTAGAGTTGATCGTTGATATAAAAGTGGACAGATAAGAGCGATCGCAGTTCGGGTTGTTCAAAATAATCCAACAGCTTGTATGCCATTTCTCTAGAAACAGGCAAATGGCGATGAATGTGAGGAGTAATAGGGCTTTGAATCCAAGCTCCTTGATATGCTACTAGTGGCAGGCTAGAGCTAATTTCCTGGTGGAAGCGCAACGCTGAGCGATACATACGACCGGTGGCGATCGCCACCTCTATACCCCGTGCTTGCGCCGCCACAATTGCCTGCAATACAGGTTTGCTAATACTGTTGGAACGACCTGAAATTGTACCATCTATATCAACTACTAGCAGTTTAATGTCAAACATTAATATTCCTTAAAACTATTTCACTCTTTCGGTAAGTAAACACTCAGCCCTTTGCCCTTTGGGTTGCCTCCTTCCCCACACAGGAAGAACCACTTTAAGGATTGGACTCACACTTGAGCTGCAATCTTAGTATCACTTAAGGCTCAAGTAGACCTTTCTCATACAACCTCTTAGTAGTCACTCTTTGTCATTTGTGAATTGTCAGGCACAAATGACAATTCACAAATGACGGTCAATATATTTGTAGATAATTACGCATATCTACTTATGTATGATTATACGACTGCTAACTCCAAGAAAATACTCAAAATGAATGTTAAACAAGGCTTCTCCTCATTTATAAATATCCCTTTAGGTATATGAAAGCCTGCAATATAAAGAGTTTATCAAGAGTATTTGTAAATATAGACACTAAGCCAAATCTTAAGTTACTAAATGTATATCATAAGAAGGAACATTTGTTTCCAAACAAGTGACTAATTCAGTAAGATTTCTGACAAAAGTAACTTTTACTCTCTTAGGGGGGATGAAGGTAGTCCGTAGAAAGTATGTATATTAATCCTAAATCATTTGTAAAAGATAGCATTAGACTTCTTGCTTGATATTATGATTTTATATCTTCCGATTTCACTCGGAGCTACTACCTACTTTAGTAAGAAGTCTAATGAAATCAGTAATTCCATAAATTTACGGTAAAAATTCCAGGGTTGATATGAAAAGGTTTACAAAACTGATTGCTATAGTTACGGCTTTAAGTGGATCATTCTCAGTAATATCTTCTGCCAATGCAGTCTCACTAGAAAATTCAAATGAGTGGCAAAATTTAACAGTAAATCCAGTTCAAAACAGATCGACAGACACATCAGGTTTTCAATCATTGATTCCGGCTTTTCAGAGTTACGTGCAAAAAGAAGGAATATCTATTCCAGAAGGTAACGTAACGAAACTAGATCCTAGTAAGCTCGTACTTAAAGATGATCACGATGTGCGCGTCTGGTTGGTTGACGGAGGAGCCGATTATCACGATCAGCTAGCTTACGAAGCAACCAAGGGTTCCAATTACCAAAACGGCTATGTTTTTACAGACGCTTCCTGTAAAACCGGAAACAATAATAATTGTGACAAGCCGATTAATAATGGGAGTTTAAATGTTGGTGATTATGTCAATTTGGGTAAAATAGCCAGTGGCACACAACTCAACTTCTTGTTGAGAGCAAATGGCGCTCAACCAAACGATCCGGGTGCAACTAACCCAACAACCGGATTAAAAAACATTTACGGCACAAATGCAGCTCAGAACCCAGATCAATTGGATCATATAGTTGCTTATTCATTAAATGATCGATACCTTTTAGTTGGGTTTGAGGATTTATTTGGGCCAAAAGGTTCGACGGATGGCGGAAACCTCGATGCAGTAGCTGATCGCGACTTCAATGACGTAGTTTTTGCGGTTGACTTTGGTAAGGTGGCTGCTGTACCAGAACCGACAAGTGCGATCGCTCTATTCGGCGCAGGTGTAGTTGGTTTACTGAAACTACGTCGTCAAAAGAAGGGAGACGAAAGAATTTCTAATTTGTAATTTGAGTAATTTAAGATCCCCGACTTCTTAAAGAAGTCGGGGATCTGGTTCAACCAGCAACTTACGTTAAAATAAGTCTAGATCCTAAAAAAACCTTTAAAACAGTTGGCTTCCGATTCATTAACAAAAACACTCCCCACGTTCATTTTAGTAGATGGACACTCCCTAGCCTTTCGTTCGTACTTTGCTTTCGTCGGTCGTACTGGTGGATTGCGGACAAAAACTGGGATTCCTACGAGTGTTTGTTTTGGCTTCCTCAAGTCTCTGCTAGAGGTGATGACAACCGAAAAGCCTCAAGCAATGGTGATCGCTTTTGATTTGGGCTTACCAACTTTCCGCCATGAAGCAGACGATACTTATAAAGCAGATCGTCCGGGAACACCAGAAGATTTCATTCCCGACTTGAAAAATCTTCAAGAGATGCTTGATGCGTTTAATCTGAAAATTGTCTCTGCTCCACGTTACGAAGCAGATGATGTCTTGGGAACCTTAGCACAAAAAGCGACGGCTGCTAATTATAAAGTCAAAGTCCTGACAGGCGATCGCGATTTGTTCCAACTGATCGATACTGAAAAAGAAATTAGCGTTTTGTACTTTAGTCCAGATGCACTGAAGCGCGCCACAAATAGTATAACTGAATTTGGTCCAGAACAAGTCAAACAAAAACTAGGCGTTTTCCCCTCCCAAGTCGTAGATTATAAAGCCCTTTGCGGCGACAAATCAGATAATATTCCGGGCGTGAGGGGAATTGGGGAAAAAACAGCCGTACAGTTGCTGAATGCCTACGATTCCCTTGATAAGATTTACTCCTCTTTGAGCGAAATCAAAGGCGCAGTTCAGAAAAAATTAGAAGCAGGGAAAGAAGACGCTGAAAAATCTCGCTATTTGGCGAGTATTGTTCTTGATGTTCCCCTAGAAGTTGATTTAGAAGACTGTATTTTAAAAGGCTTTGACACAGATCACCTCATTCCTATTTTAGAAAATTTAGAATTCAAGTCTTTCCTCGATAAAATTAACGAACTTCAACAACAGTTTGGTGGTAGTACAGTTGAGGAAACAAATGACACCTCACCCCCGACAAACGAAGATAGTGATTTGTGGTTTTTCAGTGCTGATGATACTGATGCAGAAAAACAGCAACCTGTTTCTGTGATTACACCACAGATCGTTGATACAGAAGCCAAACTCATTGAATTGGTAAAGCATCTCCAACAATTTACCAGCACGGAAACACCTGTAGCTTGGGACACAGAAACGAGTGATTTAGAACCAAAGGATGCAACTTTAGTGGGAATTGGCTGCTGTTGGGGAAGCCAACCAGATGAAGTTGCTTATATTCCTCTCGGGCATAAAGATGGGAAGAATTTGAGTTTGGACTTTGCCTTGGAAGCACTGCGTCCAATTTTAGAAAGTACTGACTATCCTAAGGCTTTACAGAATGCTAAGTTTGACCGCTTAGTTCTACGGTGTCAAGGAATCACCATGGCAGGAGTTGTATTTGACTCCATGCTAGCAAGTTACGTTTTAAATCCAGATGGAATTCATAATTTAGGTGACTTAGCTCGGCGATACTTGGGTTTGACCGCGAAAAGTTATACTGACTTAGTTCCCAATGGCAAAACTATAGCTGATGTAGATATTTCCAGCGTAGCAGATTACTGCGGAATGGATGTGCATGTCACATTTCAACTTGTCTCAAAACTACGCGAGCAACTGGAAAAAATTCCCGCTTTGGATAAACTTCTTGTAGAAGTGGAACAGCCTTTGGAACCAGTGTTAGCGGAAATGGAATACCGGGGAATTCGGATAGATACGGCTTACTTAAAAGAAATTTCCCAACAGTTAGAAATAGATTTAGCCAAGTTTGAGCAGCAAGTCTACGAGCTTGCTGAAGAAAAATTCAACTTGGGATCTCCCAAACAGTTGAGCCAGATATTATTTGAAAAGTTAGGGTTAAGCACTAAGTATTCTCGGAAAATCCAAACAGGTTATTCTACAGATGCCGCAACATTAGAAAGGCTGCAAGAAGTGGATGAAATCGGTATTGTTGATGCCATACTTGAGTATCGTACCCTGTCTAAACTGAAATCAACTTATGTCGATGCATTACCAAAATTAGTTCGGAAAGACACTCACCATGTCCATACCGATTTTAATCAAGCGGCAACATCAACTGGCAGGTTATCTTCTTCCAATCCGAACTTACAAAATATCCCCATTCGTACTGCTTTTAGTCGCAAAATTAGGAAAGCGTTTTTACCAGAACCGGGTTGGCTATTAGTAGCTGCTGATTACTCGCAAATTGAGTTGCGGATTTTAGCTCACCTGAGTCAAGAGCCAATTTTGGTTGAAGCGTATCGGCAAAATGAGGATATTCACACTGTTACAGCAAGGCTGATTTTTGAGAAAGAAGATGTAACATCAGACGAACGGCGATTAGCAAAAACTATCAACTTTGGCGTGATTTATGGGATGGGTTCTCTGAGATTTTCACGTTCCACTGGGATAGACAAAGTTAGCGCTCACGAGTTTATTCAGCGATTTAATGAACGTTATTCTCAAGTTTTTACATATTTGGCAGGGGTGAAGAAACAAGCCATCTCCCAAGGTTATGTTGAAACGATTCTTGGACGTCGTCGATATTTTGATTTTACCAGCAATAGCTTACGTGCTTTTAAAGGTAACAAACCAGAATCTATCGACGTCAGCAAACTTAAGAATTTAGGTGTTTACGATGCTGGGTTACTTCGTGCTGCTGCCAATGCACCAATTCAAGGTTCCAGTGCTGATATTATCAAAATTGCCATGGTAAAACTACGTGAGGTTTTGCAGAATTACCAAGCCCACATGTTGTTACAAGTTCATGATGAATTGGTATTTGAAATTCCCCCACATGAATGGGAAGAATTACAACCGCAAATCAAGTCCGCAATGGAAGGTGCAGTATCGTTAAGTGTACCTTTAGTTGTTGATGTGCGTGCAGGTGAAAATTGGATGGAGACAAAGTAGTTTAGAGAGAAGGGGAGAGCTTACAGGGGAATGAATGCGCGGGAATTTCAATATTGTAAATTTAAATGTAAAAAACCATTAAAAGAAGTCAACAGTCATAAAGCAGCATTAAAAATTTGTTGTGCCGTCAAGTTTAGTTCTCTTAATGCAGTAGAAATAATGCGCTCTTCTCCCCTAAATTGAGAAACCTGGTATTCGTCATCAACTAAGTTATATATTGATAAAGTCGGTTGTTTTAGGCTACCTATATATTTAATACCACCCAACCCAAGATAATCTACAATCCAATACTCAAGTATTTTTATTTCTTCATACTCACCCATCTTTTTATAATAGTCATCGCGCCAATTTGTACTAATTACTTCAACTACTAAGGGGATAGAAGAGCCACTCTGAACAGTAGAATATTTCGCCCAAAGTTCTTCTGATTTTAAAGCAGGTTTATTAAGTACTAATATATCAGGAGAGTAAGTAGAATAACTAGTCGCAGATTGCACTAGTGCTGTTTTGGGAATTGAGTAAGGTAATTTTAAGCGTTTGATTTCCGCAGAAATTTCAATATTTAAAAACCCTGTAACATCTTCATGCTCTCCTGTTGGCTGCGCGAGCATCTCAACTATTGCCCCATTATGTAGTTCGTAACGTTTATCTGAATTTTCTGGAATCCATTCCAAAAATTCTTGAACTGTTATTGGTTTGAATAATGCTTGAGTCATATTACAATCCTAAAGTATCAAGATAAGTAACACCCCGCGAGAGAATTAACTTCTCAACTGATGAATATTTTCCTCCCAATTTTGTCCATTAAAAGCGACTATCTCAAACTGTGCCAGACCATCACCATCAAGACAACGCACATTCACATCTATACAATCGGGGTGACTGCGGGGAATATAAAAGGAGTTAATTCCACAAATACTGCAAAATTTATGTTGGGCAACTCCTGTATTAAATTTGTATGTTGTTAGCACATCTTCGCCCTGCAACAGAGTAAATTTATTTTGGGCAACTATTAGATGTAAGAAGCCCTTCTTTCTACAAATAGAACAGTTACAATCATCTGCTTTGTGTTGATCAACTTCCACCCGAAATCGTACAGCACCACAATGACATCCACCTTCATAAGTAACCGATTTATTAGTATTTGTCGTCATTTTCGGCGTCGCTCCCACATTCTGCACCCTTAATTGTCACAATCGGTAATTAAGTGTAAATAATGATTGTGCTGCTTTTCTATTTAAAGGTATTCGGTGTAACCAGCACAAATCTGACATCAATTTAATATTTGATTCTGTAAATATATCGTAATCTGCAACTATTAAACTATCAACCTCTATCTGTTTCTGATAATCAACTGTTATTTGAGAAAAGCATGATAAGTTGGCTTGATTTCCCGATGCTCATTTCAAAAATATTGGTAGATCTCCCATTTGGTGCATCCGCGTAGCGTCTCCGAATGTGAGAAGATCACCGTCGCCGCGAGAGCGGGCGTGATCTCACTGCAGCGCTGTCTCACCATATCCGAATATATTATAGCGGTTCTCAATTAGATCTCCGTGCCCTCTCCAGGTGCCCCCATCTTAAGCAAGTTATGGAGAGGGGTGCAGTGCTAATATCGGTGAGGGCATTATGTATGTGATTTTATCGAGTTGCGTTATAGTTCTATAATAAATTGTTTCAAGTCAGGTCTATGATCTCGTAAATAACCTTATATAGGAGTGTTAGTTGAGCGAGCCAGTAAAAAGTGATGGCAGAACTAATTTTAGGATATTTTAGTGAAACGCGACTCCATTTACTATCAAATTTTTAAGCGCTTTCCTGGGTTACTTTTTGAACTTGTTAATGACCCTCCTCTTGAAGCGCAGAATTATCGATTTGAGTCTGTGGAGGTAAAAGAAACCGCCTTTCGCATCGATGGTGTGTTTTTACCTCCTGTGGGCGCAACATCCAAGGTTATCTTTTTTGCGGAAGTCCAATTCCAAAAGGATGAAGCCCTTTACTATCGGTTTTTTACAGAATCGATGATGTACTTGAACCGAAATCGGTTTCAGTATGATGATTGGTTCTGTGTAGTAATTTTCCCAGATCGCTCTAGTGAACCAAGCGATCAAAAAACTCATAGAATATATCTCAACAGCAACCAAGTGCAGCGAATCTATCTTAGCGAGTTGGGCGCGACCAGTCAGCAGCCAATAGGCATTAATTTAATACAGTTGACTATAGCGCCGGATGAAACGATGGCAGAGCAAGCTAAGCAATTAATTGAGCGAGTACAATTAGAGGAAACAGGCACACTGCCGAAAAACGAAATACTAGACATCATAACCACAATCGCCGTTTATAAGTTTTCGACCTTGAGTAGAGAGGAAGTAGAAGCTATGCTGGGACTGACTTTAGAGCAAACAAGGGTTTATCAGGAAGCAAAGGCCGAAGGTCGAGAAGAAGGTCGAGAAGAAGGTCGAGAAGAAGGTCGAGAAGAAGGTCGAGAAGAACAGAAAGCTGAAATGTTAAAACTTACCGTACCTCTTTTATTAAAAACAGGGATGAGTGTGGAGCAGATTGCTCAACAACTCAAGGTTAATGTAGAAGCTGTCCAGCGAGCAGCAGAGCAGAACACCTAGAATGAACATTAAAGAAACACAAATCTACAAAGACTTCGAGCGTCAAACTTTTCTTAAAAGTAGCTTCGCGCTTTTTAACCCTCTTCTAAGAAATAGAAATGTTTTTTCACATCCATTGGGAATGCGATTGCTCTCCTCAAAAGCTTTTGTCAGTTTGACAGAAAATAATCTGTAAGCATATTGCCAAGAAATAAATGCCCAGCCGTATTGGGGAATATTGCGACTACGACGAGAGATCTAGTTTGACGGGTGGGCATTTATTTTTATGGATCACTCTAACACTTGCTGGACTAGCGTTTTACCTAAAAAGCGTCGTTTAGAGGTTTTTTCACGTTCGCGATCAGCTTTGCTACTGCCCCTACCCTCTTTTTCCTTAGCCGAGCAGTATTGACAGTTGAGGGTGTAGATTTTGAGTTTTATAAGTTGTTAATAGTAGTACGTTAAACTTCCGATAAAAACCTTCAAAATCATTAAAAATTTACTGGAGTTTCGCACCGGGAACTACAGTTCTTATACCCTCCTAGAAAAGGCTTACAAAGGTAAGTATTTTGTATTTGGTCATTTTTTGACGATAAGAGCCAATGCTTAAATCCTGAAACAACCAAACTCACGTTAAACAGTTGAGAAAATTCTCAACTATTTTATACATTCTAAAAAACCTACCTTAGAAAGCCTAGAAAAGGTGAGTTATACCATTTCACGAAAATCTTGATACAATTCACTCCCTCTGCTTCCTTTACATCCCCTGCATCCCCTGCAAGCCTAAATGTATCAACTTTAAAGTGAAACGGTATTAGGGGTGGTCAAAACTCCCAGGAAATCGTGCCTTGTACGGTAAATGGCGCACCAGGGTTAACAGTGGTTCTAGTTCGGCTAGCTTCAATGTAGTCAACATTAAAAAGATTCTTGAAGTTGAGACCCAGCCTCAAGTTATTTCGTCGATAAAAAATACTGGCATCAGTACGCAAGTAGCTATCTACTTTAAAGTCGTTAGCCAGATCCCCCTGACGATCGCCTACGTAGAATAAACCCAAGCCAAAGCCTAACCCTTGCAAATTCCCAGTTTGAATTTTATAGGTTGTCCACAAAGAAGCAGCGTTATATGGTACGTTGTAAAATTGGTTTCCTTGCTGCCCATCGTTGCTTTTTGTAACTTTGGCATCGGTGTAGGCGTAGGAAGCAATGATGTTCCAGCCGGTCAAAATTTCCCCAGCAACATCTAACTCAACGCCTCGACTTCTCTGCTCTCCGACTGGAATGACAAAAATTGTATTGTTGGGATCGGTCGTGGCGACATTACTCTTGGTAATTTCGTATGCAGCTAGGGTTGCGGTCAACTTGTTATCAAGAAATTCACCTTTGACACCAACCTCATATTGAGTACCGCGCTCTGGTGGTAGCAGTGAACCATCTACACGAGTTCCTGAGTTAGGTTGGAATGATTTACTAAAGCTGGCATAGAGGGAAATGGGTTGAATCGGTTGGTAGACGATTCCAACCCGTGGCGTAAAGGCATCATCTTGTTGATCTGAAGTAGACTTTTGATCGACTAAATCGAAGCGTCCTCCGAGCAGCAATTTTAAATTGTCAGTGACTGTTATTTGATCTTGCAAAAAGATGCCCAAAAAATTTGTTTGATTATTGATCGCATAGACTACTGGAAGCTGATCCTGATTGGGACGACGAACGTTTCCATAAACGGGGTTAAAGATATTAATGCTAGGAGCAGCATCAACATGATAATTGATATTATTTGTTGTCCTTTCCAAATCAACACCAAATAGAAGTGTGTGCTTGACTGAGCCAGTAGAAAACTTCCCGACTAAATCGTTTTCCAGCAGATAGTTATTGAAATTAACTGGGATATCAGCCCAGTTTCTACTCAGTTCCCCAGTCTGCTCGTTCAAGCTTCCAGCGGAAGTGTTACGGTATCGGGAGTCACTCACAGTGAATCGAAACCGACTGCGAAGCTTCAAGTCTTCGCTCAAATCATGTTCCAAACGATATCCCACCGTATCCTCTGTTCGGCTGAAATTATCATCCTTTTCACTTAAAACCCGATCAAAGGGAATATTTGCAACTCCTCTACCAAAGGCAACCAGTCCGTCATCGAGAGGTCGCTTCTCATCTAAATGTTCAAATTCCAGGATCAAGTTGGTGCGATCATTAATCTTCCAGCTCAACACAGGCGAGACAAAATAATGTTCAATTTCTTGGTCGAAGTTCCGAAAATACCCGCCATGCTGAAAAAGCGCATTCAACCGATACAGCAATGTAAGCTCTGGGTTTAACGGACCTGATATATCTAGAGTCGGTCGCACAAGACCAAAACTTCCGGCTTGCACTCCCAAAGAATAAAAAGGATCTCTCAGTGGTTGTTTGGTGACAAAGTTAATCACTCCACCGGGGTCTACATTGCCGTACAGTACTGAAGCAGGCCCTTTGAGTACCTCGATCCGTTCTAAATTAGCGGTTTCTACTAATCTCTGGTTACTGTCTCTAAAACCATCACGTAGATTAATGTTTTGCTGAAAACCACGAATGAAATATATATCTTCGGCACTGCCGCCAGATGGTATTGCCTGTTGGACACCACTAACGTTACGTAACGCCTCTGAAGCTTGAATGACTTGTTGATCCTTTAGTACCTGCTGGGGAACCACCTGAATCGACTGAGGAATGTCACGCAAAGGTGTATCAGTTCGGGTGGCAGTGGAAGCATTTGGCACGTTGTATCCGTCTTGTTCGCCTGTCACCACCAATTCAATTGGTTCATCACCCGGAACAGATTGACTTGGCTGTGTCTGGTTTTGTGGTTGCTGTGCTTGTGGTGCTTGGAGTGGCTGTTGTGGAGAAGTCGCCGTTGCAGTAGAAGCTACCGCAAAAACCAGCCCTGCATTATCGTCAAATAACTCAACTGTGGGCAAAGCTTTCTCACCCACCACTGTTACTCGCACAGTATTTGCATCAATATTTGTAACTATTATTTCAGTAATTCCTTCAACTGGTTTTTCCGAACGGAATATGAAAAAATCGCCCGACGGTAAACGTAATTGCCCGCCAGATACATCTACAATAAAATTATTGCCTGTACTGCGATTTGTCAGTTGTAGTTGAGTACCAACAGGTGTCTCTAAAATCACTTCTAGACCTTTATTGGTGGGATTGGCTTTCACCCCCGTTATTTGTATAACTTTACCTACTTGGTTAGGTGAGCCAGTGCCTTGCGGAGCCAGTGCTGAAGACGGGTTTCCCGTCGCAGGCACCTGGCATTGGGGTTCTCCTCCTTGTGGCGAGGAGCGTGGGATGGACGTGGGGTTGCTTGGTGTGGGCGATTGGGAGAGCAATCCTTTAACATTGGTAGCGGGAAGTTCAACCTCCCCGATTCGCGGAATGTCTGTAATAACATTGGATATTGCTGCTGATTTTCCATCTCCCAGTTTTACTTGTGCCATTCCAGGCTGAATTACTAGAGTACTGAGAATAGATCCTAATAAACTTACAGCTAGCCACACACGCCTCCCAGGGAGAGATATCAAGTCTTTCATACTGCTCCTCATACAACACTCAACTAAACTCAGATAGACTGGTGTCTAAGCAAACACGATCTGAATGATGAAAGATAGTGATTAATTGCAATAGAGGATAGTTTAGATAAGCACTTGTGGTTCTGTCTATCCTGAAAAGGAACTATAGCCCCGTCAGGGACTTTTTACCTAATAAACATTCACCCGGTGTAATGCCAAACTTGCGTTTGAAGGCAGCAGCAAAGTGTCCTTGGTGAGAATAACCTACCAAATTAGCAACTTCGGCAATACTCAAGTGACTACCGCGCAAGAGTTGCTCTGCTTGTTTCATGCGTTTATCAGTCAGATAACCAAATACTGTTGTGTTAAACAATTCTCGAAACCCGCGTTTGAGAGTGCGATCGCTCACTCCCACTAGTTGCGCTAATTCTAGCAATGACGGTGGATTCTCGACACGGGAGAGTAAAATATCCTTGGCGTGATAAATTTGGGCGATAGTTCTGGGCTTTAATCTTGGCAATGGTTGCAGTCCATCGAGATCAGCCAGGATCGAAGCTAACTGTAACGCCATCAGTTCCAAAATCTTCCCTTGCAAATACATCTGCTTTGTTATCCCTTGGTAGGGACAGTTGACAATTTGCTGTGCTACCCCCTGGATAGCCGTTGTGGTTTCCGGGTATATTAATGTTTGCCAGTCGTTACCTTTTAACAGCAGTCTCAGCTGAGTCGGAATTTGCCCGTCTCTTCTAGGGAAAAAGGTTGCTAGTAATTGCGGTGGCAGATGGATATTAATACTGACAATCCTTTGAAAATTCGCAATCTCGACATTCCATTGTCGTTGAATACCACTGCCGGAGATGAGTGTGTAACCTTCCCCAAACTGTCCGTTGTCGTCTCTTGCCTTTCCTGAAAGCAAGACACCAAATTGTACAGGATGCTCCTGACTATGACTTTTAATTAATACATCATTGTGATATTCGTAGTCAGAAATCGTTAGCCACAGATGGGGATACACCTCGATATCTCGCACATAGCCCTTGCCAAGTTGCTTAGGTACTTGATAAATAAATTCATCAGGCTCTGGATTTTGCAGGCTGCTGTATCTAGCTTCTACCCACAGTTCCATCAACTCTTTTTCTGTTAGGCTAATGGTCATGGTTAGTACTAATAATAAAATTTATCAATAATTATAGGTTAGTATGGCGTTAGCAAAGCTTACAAAGAAAGGCAGAGGGCAGGAGGCAGCTATGCTGAAGGCATTCTGCTTCCTGTCCTCTTAAAAAACTTTAGTTCTGGGTTTAAAGCCCAGTTTGAAAAAAGATGTTTTTCGAGACGCATAGCGCGAGAAAAACGGCGTCCAAGTTTCAATCCCACACTTTTAAGTGTGGGTTCCTTCTGCCCTCTGCCCTCTGCCTTCTGCCTTCTGAAAGTCAGTATTGCTTAATCACAGTTTTCAGTCACCACACAAACTATGCGTAGGCATAGCCAGCCGTAGGCATCACCCAAATTTTTTCGGTTTCAAAATCATTAAAAATTTAGAACCACACAAATAAATTCAGTGGCTTATAAGAACCGATGCGAGGTTTTCTTATTTTCTTTGCTTAAAAATAAGGATTGGTACTTTTAATTGAATGATTATAAATTATGAATAAGTTTTTAATATTTGAGGCAAAAAATGAGCATAGTTATTTATCCCCTAGTCATTTGAAAAATTGCCTTTACATATGCTGTTACTATTTTCGTAAAATTGAGGATAAAGAAGTTTGTTTGCGAATATCTAATGAATTCGCTAGAGAATCTTGAGCTTTATTTACCTTCGGGCTTTTTTCTGGTGGGAGAACTGTCACAGTATTAACTTTTACGGGAATTTTTACAGAGGGCTTTTGAGGTTTTAGTTTCGCCAAAACTGGTACATTCTTCGCAGATGGTGGAACTACAATTTTGACGCGGCGTTTTTTCAAGCGTTCTTGATAGCGGTTGAGATGTTGCTGGACTTTTTGACGCTGTTGGGGACGGTTAAGCAATCGGAGAATTATGAGGCAACCGCTTGCACAGCTTAGTGCGATCGCTGCCACCATCCATAAAGGCATGGTATTGCTTGTTGCGGGAGGCGTATTCGTTACTGGTACAACTTCAGCTTGTACTGTTGGTTCTTCTTGTTCTGTCTTTTCAACATGCCCTACATAACCAAGACTGTACAGGGCAACACCTGCACTACCCAGAAAAATCGCTAACAACCCTGCTATCAACAGCCAAGGTTGTTGTCCGAACAGATGTATCAGAGAATTCCCACCAGATTCTTTCGCTTGACTGTTTTCTGGCTCTGATTCAGGAGTTTTTGCTGGATTTGACTGGTCCTGTACACTCTGACTATTTTCCATGACAACTTTCAGACTTGTACCTCTTTTGTCATCGATTGTACTCGAGTCGGTACCATGTCGTATCCGTAATATTATCTCTATTTTTATTACTTATTTTACCTTCAATTACTTTTCTCGCCAATTTCTCTTTTACAAAATTGGTGTTCTTTGCTACTTTATATATAAATTGCCCATCATCAAGATGTCGTTGTCTTATACATTCCCGTCAACTGTAATACAGTTCGGTTGGACAATATTCAGTTATTAGTCAGGCAAGGGAAGAAAGAACTTGATTTTTCTTCCCCTACTTCTTTTATTCTCCACTCCCCGCATTTCTTGAGACTGCTAATTGAATCAAGCGATCAACTAATTCGGGAAAAGGAACACCGCTATGTGCCCAAAGTAGAGGATACATACTACTTGTAGCCGTAAACCCAGGCATGGTGTTAATTTCATTAATAAACACTTCCCCTGTTGCTTCCACGTAAAAAAAGTCTACCCTTGCCAAACCAGCAGCATCTACGGCGGCGAAAGCTTGTAAAGCCATTTCTTGAATTTGATGAGTGACAGCATCTGACACTTTTGCCGGAATCAATAAATCTGCCTTACCATCTGTATATTTTGTTTCATAATCATAAAAGTCACTTTCGTAAGTAATTTCACCGAGAACAGAAGCTTGAGGCTGGTCATTTCCCAAAACAGCACACTCTAATTCTCGTGCGACGACTCCAGTTTCAACAACGATCCTGCGGTCATAACTGGCAGCATTATCTAAAGCAGACTCTAATTCAGAGCGCGATCGCACTTTAGCAATACCCACCGATGAACCTAAATTAGCAGGCTTGACAAAACAGGGATAACCCAAGCTTGCCTCAATTTCATCACAAAGTTTCGGAAAAATACAAGGATTGGACCAAATTTGGGAGCGATTCACCGCCATGTATTTTACTTGCGGCAGTCCTGCTTGAGCAAACGCCATTTTCATGGCAATCTTATCCATACCCATAGCCGAACCTAAAACGCCAGAACCCACAAAGGGAACTTGCATTAAGGTGAGTAACCCCTGAATTGTACCATCTTCACCATTTGGTCCGTGAAGTATTGGAAACCAAACATCCACCTCAGCAACTGATGAGGGAGATTGCAAAAGGCTGATTTGATGTTGGGCGTTAAGCGTTGAAGCTTGAGATTCCAATTCACTCGGAATACCGGAGCTTAATATTTTTTGAGGTTCTTCTCCCGCTATCCAACTTCCATCTTTTTGGATGTAGAAAGGCAGTACTTCGTATTTGCTGGCATTTTGCTCTGCACTCAAAGCCTGCGCGATCGCTTGTGCCGAACGTATTGAAACTTCATGTTCTCCCGAACGACCGCCGAACATCAACCCCACCCGTAGTTTCGTCATTTTCAACACCTCTATCACCACTCATTGGGCAATAGCGTATCATAACGTTGTTAGTTGTTGATTGTTGATTGTTGATTGTTGATTGCTATCAATCACTAACTCCTCCACTATTTCACCTGTTAAGCTGAAGGCACGAAAGTCAGTAATT
The DNA here is from genome assembly GCA_029379215.1 of Rhizonema sp. PD37. Lineage (GTDB taxonomy): Bacteria > Cyanobacteriota > Cyanobacteriia > Cyanobacteriales > Nostocaceae > Rhizonema. The sequence goes on along the minus strand of JAQYWO010000006.1, from coordinate 33,711 downwards.
TTCACGTTCACCAACTTGCCTTTTAGTTCGTTGATGTCGCCTGCAAAGAAAGTGAGGCGATTACCGCGTGTCCGTCCCATAACCTGGGTTTTATCTTTAGAGTTTTGCACTTCCACCAGCACTTCTTCAATGCGTCCCATGTAACGCTGCGATCGCTCAGCTGCTTTAATCGAGACTAAGTGATTTAATCTTTGCAGGCGATCGCTTTTGATTTCCTCACTTAATTGTTCCTCCCATACTGCGGCTGGAGTTCCTGGGCGTGGAGAATAAGCAGCTGTGTTCACAAGATCAAAGCCAATATCCGTAACTAATTGAAGTGTATTTTCAAATTGTTCTTCTGTTTCTCCTGGAAAACCCACAATTGCGTCAGCACTGATCGACGCATCTGGCATGTACTCCCGAATTGTGTTGATAATCCGGCGATATTTCTCATGAGTGTAACCCCGCGCCATGCGTTTTAACACTTCGTTATCTCCAGATTGGAAGGGAATGTGGAAATGCTCACATACCTTGGGTAACTCAGCACAAGCTTTAATGAGGCGTTCTGTAAAATAACGTGGATGACTAGTTGCAAACCGTATCCGTTCAATTCCAGGTACATCGTGAACGTAATAAAGCAAATCTGTTAGAGTGTGCTGATGACGACCTTCAGGTGTGACTCCTGGCAAATCTCTTCCATACGCGTCAATATTTTGACCGAGTAGAGTGACTTCTTTATAACCCTGACGCCCGAGTTCTTCTATTTCCGTCCGAATGACGGACGGGGTGCGGGATTGTTCAACACCTCGCACATTGGGAACTACGCAGTATGTACAACGTTCATTACAGCCGTAGATCACATTCACCCAAGCAGTCACAGTGCTATCCCGTTGCGGCTTGGTGATATCTTCCATAATATGAACTTGCTCGGTTGCCACAACTTGGTTACCGTCAAAGACTTGTTGTAGTAAATCTTTCAGACGGTTTGCATGTTGCGGTCCCATGACCAAATCCAATTCAGGTACGCGTCGTAACAGTGCTTCTCCTTCCTGTTGAGCAACGCAACCTGCAACAATTAAAGTTAAATCAAGCTGTTCGTGCTTACGCTTCGCTTGTCTACCTAAATAAGAATATACCTTTTGTTCAGCATTATCTCTAATACTACAAGTATTGTATAGTATTACCCCTGCTTGATTTGGATCTTCCGACCACTCGAATCCCATGTCCTCTAGTATACCAGCCATACGTTCTGAGTCAGCTTTATTCATCTGGCAACCGAAGGTGATTATGTGGTAGCGACGAGGTAACGTGGTCATGGGCGTGATAAATTTGTCTGGAGTCTAATTAATGATACCAATTTTCATCTCACACCTCCAGGAGACTGGCACTATACTCCGCTTCTCCCAAGAGGACACGCCGTAATGTCAAGAGTGGGGGGTGAGGAATTAGTACAATACGGTTCTGACAAATCGTTTTTGCTTTTTTTAAAAGAATTAACTTTTATGCAAATCCACCTACAAATGTAAGTGGATTTCTTAATTAGCTATACACACTGGAATCGCAGAACGGATACTCCATAAAGAATGATCGTTCATATTCCAAAATAGGTATTGTACTCTCGTTCACAGACTAGAATCAAACGGTGGTCGGTAATTATAACTTGGATGAGTTTCTTTCTGGATGTGTTTTTTGATACTTTCGAGATCAATAAAGCAGTCAGTAACATCAATTAAGCTATCGCTAGTCATGGAACGCACGCTGACAACCTCAACCCGAACTCCTTTGTAACTGACAGCATTCACAGCGTAGGCTAAATCTCCATCCCCACTCACTAAAACTGCAGTATCGTAGTAGGGAGCTAAATTCATGATATCTACAGCGATTTCTATATCCAAGTTGGCTTTTTTAGAACCATCTGGAAGCTGAATTAAATCTTTAGTAACAACACGATAGCCATTTCGACGCATCCAGAGCAAAAAACCCTGCTGTTTCTCATTGGTACGATCAACACCCGTATAAAAGAAACTACGCAACAGTCTTCCACCTTGACTTAAATAGCAAAGTAGTTTGGCGTAATCAATTTCAATACCAAGTTGCAAAGCTGCATGAAATAGGTTGGCACCATCAATAAATATAGCAATTCGACCGCGATTGGTGTCGCTGTTGGGGAGTTTTGAAACCAAAGTATCTGACATCTTAGTGTCTTCACCTTCGACGTTAGAGTCCACAATACGTTCTCCTTGCCAATGCGGTCGCTCCTTTAGTAACTTATAATTATTTTTTTCGTTCGTAAAAATATTCATTGATACCTCTGTTTCTCAAATTGGGAAAATTTTTATGGAAAATGGGCAATAATGTAATTTTGTAAGGATTTAACAATCAGCTGTGAACAGACAAGTTATGCAGGACATGATAAATTCAAATTTAGGACTGAACGCTTGCTTATGCAATTTGTAACAGATTTCCAGCATTATATCTTTAAATATCATCAAGACCTTTAAGATTAACTTTTTCAAAGATTGAAAAAGTGCTTTGGCTCTCTCTAGAAGACGGGACTGCTACCGGATTTTATTAAAGAAGAGATTGCCGTGACTAATACAGTTGGTTGAACTGGTTTAGACATATGTCTCTGGAAGCCTGCAGCCAGTGTCTGTTTACTATCTTCATCTCTAGCATATGCTGTTAACGCGATCGCCAGAATGCCTCCTCCCTGTTCTTGAGATCGCGCTCTGACTTCGCGGATCAAAGCGTAACCATTTTTAGAAGGCATCCCAATGTCACTGATCAGCAAATCTGGTTTAAATTGTTCTAGTTTCTCCAATGCTTCAGTGGCGGTTGCTGCTGAGAATACAACTGCGCCATACTGCTCTAGCATAAAGGTCAGAAATTCACGGCTATCAGACTCATCATCAACAATCAGTATTTTGACACCAAGAAGAGGTTGACTATGCAATGTGGTTTCGCAATATGAGTTCAACCCATTTTCTCCGTCGCTTTTTTCCAGTAAAGGTAACATCACAGTGAAGGTTGCCCCCTGTTCTTCTCCCAAACTGGCAGCAAGTATAGTTCCACCGTGCAATTCTACAAGATGTCGCACAATTGCTAAACCCAGCCCGAGTCCCGATTGGTTTCTCGTCATTGAGCCATCTGCCTGACGAAAGCTTTCAAACACGTAAGGAAGAAAGTCAGCACTGATTCCCTTTCCGGTATCGCTAACCGTGATTTTAGCAAAGTGATGTACTGTAGGGGTGTGTGAGGAGTTGTGGTCCTGACTCTGTTGTATGTGTTCCAATCGGATTTCCACTCGTCCTCCAGTTGGTGTGAACTTGATAGAGTTGGAAAGCAGATTCCAGAGAATTTGTTGGATGCGGTTTGAGTCTCCCGCAACCAATAATTTTTGCTTCGAGATCTCGATATTAGATGTGCCTGTATTCGCTCCCAATCTAAAATCGAGATCCCATAGCTCTCGCTCTGGAACAATAGAGAATCTCAAATCAATAGACTTGGCTTGAGCAGCTAGATATACAGTATCAATTGCTGCCTCAATTGATGTTGCCAGATCGACTGTAGAAACATTCAAGTGAATCTTGCCACGAAGAATGCGGGAAATGTCTAGTAAATCTTCTATAAGTTGAGTCTGCAATTTAGCGTTCCGCTCAATTGTTTCTAACGCACGAGCTACCGTTGCCGGATCGAGATTGCGAGAGCGGAGCATTTTTGACCAACCCAAGATCGAATTTAGGGGAGTTCGCAATTCATGGGATAGCGTGGCTAAAAACTCATCCTTAATGCGATTACTCGTCTCGGCTGCATTTCGGGCTTTTTGTTCTAGTTCAAACAAGTGATCGCGTTCGGCTTCTGCTAACTTGCGATCGCTAATGTCTTCTGCAATCCCAGCCACCCGATGAATCTCATTGAACTCATCTTCGATAGGAAAGCCGCGCTCTCGAATCCAACATACTGAACCATCTGGACGAATAATGCGATACTCTTCATCATATTCCCCTTGCAGCGCTTTCTCAAAGAAAGCCGTTTCCACCCGTTGGCGATCTTCTGGATGAATAGCATTGAGCCAGCCCATAAAATCCACATGTAAGCTCTCACAAGAGTGTCCCCAAAGCTCTTCGTAGGCTGGACTGACGTAAATAAACTGTCGTTTCTGCGGCTCAGACATCCAGAACACATCGTGAATGTTCTCAGCCAATTGACGAAATCGCTCTTCACTCTCCTGTAACGCTTTCTGTGCCTGTTTGCGAGCAGTGATATCTCGACCTTCAGGGAGCAGCTGCAAAACTTTTCCCATATCGTCTTTAATTGGTTTAATCGAGAAGTCAATCGTCGTGACTTGTTCTCCTACACCTCGGATCTCGACTTCGTAACGGACAAACTCACCAGCTGCTGCACACGCAACAGCCGCTTGCAATTGCTCTTGAGTCTTAGTTGATAGTGTCCACCAAGGTGTCTCCCAAAATAGAAGTCCTGCCACATCTGTTAATTCCAAATCGGCAAAGTCTAAAGCTGACTGATTTACCTCGATCACTGTGCCATCCACTTCTAGCAGTCCAACGTATTGAAAAGTCTGATTAAATATGGCACGGAATTTTTGCTCGCTTTGCCGTAATTTTTCCTCAGCTTCTTTGACGCGCAGCAAGGCTTTTATTGTAGCAATTAGCTCTAGTGTATTCACTGGCTGATATAAGTATCCATCTGCACCACCCTCAAGTCCTTTAACTTTGTCTTCAGATGTAATGCTGTGGGCAGAAAGATGCAAAACGGGGATTGTGGCAGTCGTTTGATTTGCTTTTAATTGTCGGCAGACTTCAAATCCATTGATGTCTGGTAGCTTGATATCAAGGATAATCAAGTCTGGTTGTTGCGCTGCCAATTTCAGAGCTTCTATGCCAGTGCTTGCTTCTTTGATCTGAAAATTATGGGAGTGAAGTATGCGTGAAATTACGTAGCGACTGGCATCATTGTCGTCCACTAAGAGGATGATTTGCGACTGTGTGTCCATACTGCTACGTTTGCTCCATACTTACTAGATATCATAAGACATCAGGAAACATTTGCTGCTTTAACTAAGACACTTAGCTGCTAGCAATTCCAAATCCCTCAGCGTAGTTCCTGAATAAACAGTAGGAAGGGTGAGGAAAAACGTTGAGCCAACGCCCAAGTTGCTTTGCACTTCAATTTTTCCACCTAGCAACTCTGCCAACTTTTTACAAAGAGAAAGCCCCAAACCCGTTCCTTTAAATTGTTTCTGAAGGGGATTCTCAATCTGCACGAATTCTTCAAAAATAAGTGTTTGGTTAGCTTTGGCGATGCCAATTCCTGTATCTGCTACAGAAAAGATGACAGTTTGATCATCTCCCATTCTCACACTAACTCGGATTTCACCGCGTTCTGTAAACTTGAGTGCATTGGAAATCAAATTCCGCAAAATCTGAGAAACCTTTGCTTCATCCGTGTGTAGCGTGGGAATAGCGATTGGTTCTTCAAAAATTAAACTAACAGCATCATGATAATGTACAAGTGGGCGCAGCAAGCCTCGTAACGCACTAAAAAAGTCCTCTACCTCAAAGAGAGTTACTTGGACAGATGCTTTTCCGGCTTCGACTTTTGCCGTATCCAGCAAGTCGTTCACTAATTCCGAAAGCGACTGAGCCGATTTGCGAATGAACTCCACCTGCTTCTCTTGCTCTGTTGATAAGTCTCCATCCAAATGATTAAGTAACATGGACGAAAGACTGAGAATGGCGTTGAGTGGTGTACGGAACTCATGACTCATGTTGGAGAGGAAGCGTGTCTTTAGTTCACTGCCTCGCTGGAGAGACTCTGCTTTATCGTTCAACTCAGCGTACAACGCCATCACTCCCCGGTTAGTATTCTGTAACTCTTGGTTGAGTTGAGCGAGTTCTTCTCGGCTTTGGCGAAGTGCACCTAAAGTCTGGAGCAATTCTTGATTTTGCTGCTGAATTTCGCTATAAGGGTCTTCGGGCGCTTGACGCATCAGATTTTCCACTAGCCCAGTCAATTGAGTGTTGGTCAGCTGTGGAACGTGTTTGGGAAAGTGCTTCACAAGTTGCACCGTTGTTCCTCTACCGGGGTAAGACTCGATCTGCACCTCATCCATCAACTTTTTTGCTCCGAGAAGTCCCAGTCCCATTCCAGTTTGTGAGTGGTAGTGCCCGTCGAGAACTGCTTGCAAATCAGCTCTTCCCGGTCCAGTATCAGAAATACGAGTCAGGAAGACTTGGGGAAACTGCCCTTCTATAAGAAATTCTACTTTTCCCCCACCTGCATACTTAAAGGCATTGCGGGCAATTTCGGAAACAGCTGTGGCAATACGCGTTTGCTTTTGGGTATCAAATCCTAAAAAGCTGGCAATCTGACGCGCCCGGTAGCGTACTAAGACAATATCCCGCTCAAAACGCATTTCTACTGTCAAGATTGGGTAACTCATAAGATTTGTTAATTGTTAATTGTTAATTGTTAATTGTTGGTTGTGACTCCCAAAAAGTTAGAAGATTACCGATTGAAAAACCTTTTTAGGCGTAGAGAATACAAACAGAGGAATAAGAGGGATATATCTAATTTAATAGCGGGTTCGGGAGTCTTTATTAAGTGTTTATTTTTTGTGACTAATTGCAACTACTATGCACTAACCATTTCCCTTAGCTTTGCTACCAGCACTGTCCTCCACTCAGGGTAAATCACGATCGCATCGCTTCTCGACCTAAGATGAACATCCCCGTTACGCCCAAACTGACAAACCAAACATATTGATGCCAATATTTTCGCCAAAGTTCAACTGTACTCAGTTCCGGATGTAGTGTGTTGAGGTAAAGCAGTAGTACAACTATCATCAGCGCCCCAAATCCCACGAAGCTTAAACCAATGCGAATCCTTGGCGATCGCATCTCCAAGTCGCCGATCTTCTCTAAGTCAACGCCTGCTAGCTCTTTCAATGAATCATCTGCTATCGATGACGCTGTAAGCAATTGGTTTCCCATCTTTTGTGGTAAAATATGCACCAGCGTTGCGACTGTTGGGCGGCGCAGTAAAGCCTCTGTGTCTCGCAGCAATTTCAGTGGTTGACGCTTCACTGCTAACTGAGTAATTTCTATTTTTTTGGGAGCCGTTTGGGTTTTAGAGTACATCATTGCAGCTTTTTTCAGGAGCTAAAGCGCTTCTGTTGTTCAGTAAATTATTGGAAATATACTGCCAGATATCAATTCTAACTAATAATGTAAGTTGACCTATTGCCATTCACCACATATGCTGCGCCTAGCAACTTGTATCTTGACACTCCTTTCTACAAGTGGGTTTGTCTATGTTTTAGCATAACTGTCTTTTTTTTAGATGCTGCATACAATCTCCGCTTATTTAATCGCTTTTGTGACATCCTTGTGGTAGCCCTAACACGGCAGGCGATCGCTCGGACGCCCCTAGTACCACGAGCGCGTTCGTCAAACGTTACTCATTCAAAAGTATTATGGAATGTGCTTTTTAGTTTATGTAAAAAAAGATTAACTCACCAAAAAAACTAAACAAAAAGCAAAGTCTTATTTATTCCCACCGACCTATTTAACACAGATGTCAAATAACCTTACACTTCCATCAACCAAGCCCCAAACTACCCATTTTTCTTCTGGTCCTTGTGCAAAGCGTCCCGGTTGGGCTGTAGCAGAACTGAAAAATGCTTGTGTGGGTCGTTCCCATCGTTCCAGTGCTGGCAAAGCTAAGTTAGCAGAAGTTATCGAACGCTCTAAGAAAATTCTCGGTGTTCCTGCAGACTATCGCTTAGGTATCGTTCCTGCTTCTGATACGGGTGCGGTAGAAATGGCGTTGTGGTCACTTCTAGGACAGCGCCCCCTGGATATCTTGGCGTGGGAAAGCTTTGGTCAGGAATGGGTTAAAGATGTTGCCGATGAACTCAAGTTGCTTGATACACGCATTCTTAAAGCAGACTATGGCAGTTTGCCCAATCTTGACGAAGTTGACTTTAACCGAGACGTAGTATTTTTATGGAATGGCACAACCTCAGGTGCTAGGGTTCCTAATGGCGATTGGATAAAAGCTGACCGTAGTGGACTGACTATTTGCGATGCCACATCAGCTGCATTCGCAATGGATCTCCCTTGGGAGAAACTGGATGTTGTTACCTATTCTTGGCAAAAGGTATTGGGTGGAGAAGCACAACATGGTGTCATCGTGCTTTCACCTCGTGCTGTCTCGCGCCTAGAAAGCTATCAACCTACTTGGCCTGTGCCGAAACTTTTCCGCCTCACGCAAAAAGACAAACTAATCGAAGGTATTTTTAAAGGAGATACGATCAACACGCCGTCTATGCTGTGTGTAGAAGATGCGATCGATGGACTCATGTGGGCAGAAAGTATCGGCGGACTTCCTGCCTTGATTCGTCGCAGTGAGGCTAACCTGGCAGCAATTGCTAAATGGGTTGAACAAAGCAACTGGGCAGATTTTTTAGCTGAGGAACCAAAAATTCGCTCCTGTACATCAATTTGTCTGAAAATTGTCGATACTTGGTTTACGGCTTTAAGTCCACAACAGCAAGCAGAATCCGCACAAAAACTAGCCAAACTACTCGAAAAGCAGGAAGTCGCTTTCGACATTGCATCTTACCGTTCCGCACCACCTGGAATTAGGATTTGGGGTGGAGCTACTGTAGAAACTTCTGATATTGAAGCTTTACTCCCGTGGTTAGATTGGGCCTACGCAACTATCAAAGCTGAAGTTGCACAAAAAGTGTAAATAAACTGTCATTTCCATAACAGTCTGCACATCAAATCAGTTCCAAATAAGACACTCGACTTCTTTGAGTCGGGTGTCTTGTTGTCTTGCTATTATAAAGACGGAAAAGTTAAGACGAGTTTGCTCTTTGAAATTTAACCTCGTTTTAGGCAACGAGAGCGCATTAGCAAGCTTGTTGAGGATAGCGCCAAAAAATAATTAATCAGTGACAACTACACATCATTACCCCGAAAGCTTACTCAAGATCATTCAGTCGGCAACGCCCCTGAGTCTTAGCTATTGCGCCTTATATCTCACCACTGAATTCGGAGTACCGAATTCAGTGGTGAGATATAAGGCGGGTAATGACGATTCTGCCTTCGAGCAATATCAACCTGACTGTTGATAAGGGAGCGAGGTGGATGAGTCATTACCAATCTTTGTAGACGCACACAACCCACTTCTTTTCTTAATAGGCTGAACTTTGCTAACGTTGACAACTTTATTAACGACGCCCGGATAGTTGGCGATTTTCACCCCAGTTCCTAAGTTCTGCATTCCAATAACGCGATAAACTTTATCCTCAAACTTCACATAATCATTTGGATTGTAAGGATAACGTTGTTTTTTTATACGACGTTGCCCTTTTGAAACTTTCCGTTGTCGGTAAACTCTTAAGTTTTCCCCATTTAATCTTTTATGGCGGGTACGTCTGCCAGAATTCAATGTAGACCCTGATACTTTTTCCCCGGTTCGCTTGTCAACATACTTAGCATCGTAGAATTGCTCTAAGGAACGTTTATGGCGACGAATTTGCTCAATGATTAAAGGTTCTATTCGTTTCTCGGTTGTTCCTCCTGCAATAACGAAAGCGTCATTGTGATGGCTTTTAGGTAGCTCTAATTCTTTGCGCTTAAAGCTTGTTTCGTAGCCGAAGGCTTGCTCTACTTCTAGTAATTCTACTATTCGCTTGTAGACAGTAGACATAAAAGTTTCTGCTTTAAATGACTTAACCTTTGGTTCCCATCCATGAAGTAATTTTCCTTTTTTGTGATTTGGTGAACTATGACACTTGTCACACAATGTGATTAAGTTACTCGGTCTGTTGCTTCTATCTGGTGGGTTTTTCCAATAACCAAGATGGTGAACCTGAAAAAATTTTTCTGTTTTTTTTTTTTGACAATCTGGATTTTGACATTGGTAACCGTCCCTGTGACGAATATACTCCGTCAAGTTCTTGTAACCTAGCTGCTCCCCTTGCTGATATTCGTTACAGGAAATGTCAGGATTTTTGATTTTCTGAATATCAAACTTTGCTGTCTCTATCGTGATTTTGGTGATAGGTAGCCTAGACTTAATGCGTTCCACTAACCGTAAATGTGTATTCAGTTTGTGCTGAATCGATGGTGCTAACCACCCTTCAGTACGTTTACGGTTGTTAAACCTAGAAGCCCGATGACGTAATCGATTGCGGCGAGTTCTGCGATACTTCTTGCGTTCTGTAATCCGCTCTGACATTCCATCAAGAAGTTCTACTTCCCCACCAATCAATTCCTCAATTTCTGTAATGGCACTAAATCCGATGTGTTGATAACCAGCGTCAATACCTAACGAAATTGGTTGTTTGTACCCGCGACTTCCGAAAATTAATTTAATAGTGAATGGAACTCTTCCGACAATTTTGGCTTTTCCTGATTGTAAAAGGATTCGTGCTTTCCTTGGAGTTGTGGGCATTAATGGTTGCCCGTGTTTGTTGATTACTAGAACTTTCATTTTTTTTGAACTATTAAAAAGTTCGACCCTTATGGGTGGTTTCCTTGGCCAATGTTTTTCCGAGGTTTTTCGCCAGCAACACTTTCCCTCTACCTGTAGGAATATTTAATCACTGACCACAGTTCGCCAGCGCCTACGGAGGGTTTCCCTCCGTAGGCGACTGGCGAACCCGTAAGGGTGTCACGGGACTAGGAAACGGGTTGCCAACCCTACATACCCGGAGTGCCTATATATTCTCAGAAAACGGAGTCATCCTCGCCTGACGGATGACTGAGGCTAATGGCGAACAACTAATGTCTTAGAAGCCCACACTGACCCGTAGGGCAGTGTGTGGAGTCGTCACTTTCAATCCGCTTGTTGCGATCAGCAATAATTGTTGCTAAATTTGGTCGTCCAGTGAGGGCAAGGCGCAAATTAGCCCAAATCTCGTACAGTCTATCAACGATGGGACCGATTATCGGCCATTTGGTGACAGCATAAACCCAGCCCATCCCAAGGGTTTCGTAGACTCGACGAAGAACTGCTACATTTTTAATCAGGGTACCATCAGGAAGCACAGCATGAATTCTTCCCATCGCCGTTTCAAAGTCTACACCCCCATGAATTTCAGGGTTGTAGTCATCATCCGCAATATCTACAAACGCGACTAAACCTCGATCGGCATCTCGTCTTTTCAAGAAGTTGACCTCTCGCAGACACAATGGACACTGACCATCATACAGAAGCTTGATTTGCCAAGACGGCGAGGAAGGAAAGGACTCTTGCTCGACTTCAACGGATTTGGGGGACTGAGTTTTCGACGAGGGCATAGACTGAAACTGGAGAAACAGACACACACAATTATTTTAGAAAAACTTAAGAGTATATTGCACAAAGTCTCAAAAATTCATAGCAATACTAAATATTTTGTAAAACGAGTCCGTTTCGAGTGTTTAAGGTTCGCTGTCAACGGTTGAAACGCAAGCACCCACTTAAAGGAGTTTCTCACAACTCAAATTGGATATATAGGAATCCTGTTCAGAAATCAAACAGGATTCAAGGTAGAACCCTTATCAAACGTGCTTTTTATTCTCAGTATGTTTTCCAGAATCAAATCGGAGTCCTATAGATAACTGCTGTATTTTTCTACCGTTTTAGCAATACAGTTGTAATGATGCTTAAAATAATTGCTTGAATCAAGAGCAGTACTATTGCTGAAATTATTAAAACAATCAAGTAACGTCGCAATAAAGAGAAAATAACTCTTTCGACTGCTTGAACGAGGATTTCCTCTATTTCTTCTTTTTCTAGAGTTTTATTAACTAATTCTTCAAATTCATGGTTAAAGTTAACTACTGCTTGACGAGATACTTTATTAAATCGCCTTTCAAAAAATTGTTGAGTTTTTCTAAATATTTTTGTCATTTTTATGCTCATTTAAAATTAAATTTTTAGAAAAAACAGATTTAAAAGTTTAGGCAATTAACCATACATTCATCAGATGTAAACGTGAGAGTGGCACTGATGATAAAGATGTACTTTCTTTCGATGCTTATACAGGCACGGAATGTAGAAACTGGGATGGCATTAAGCGAAGAGGAACTACTGGGACATACAAGTGTAATTTTTGCGGCAGGGCATGAAACGATTGCTAATGCCCTAGTTTGGACACTCTTTCTACTTTCACAACACCCGCAAGTCGCTACCGATTTACTTAACGAACTGGAAAGTCCAATTACACTAAAGTCATTAGAGCGCAGGAAATCTCCGAAATTCTGATAAGTATAGCTTTTTAATTGCATCAATCATTTGGTTTTGCTCATCTGTTACCTGATAGTAGTTGAATATCAAGAAAGTTTAGTTCTGTAGTCGTTTGTTGACCTTGTTGAAAGTCCTTAATCACTTGATGGGTTAATACATAGTAACCACCAATTTTCTTGTAAGTATCTTCTGATTCCTCCTTTCCCAGAACTTGCTGAGTTTGAGGTTGACGGAAAGTTGTGCGATAACGAGTTGCCAGATAACCCTGTGGCGTTACGCCTGAGTTTAAAGTATCTACGGTGACAGCAGTTTGTCCTAAAAGGCGATTGACCTGCACGAGTTGGTTGTGGAACACTTTATAATGAGACTCTTTGTGATCTTCCTGCTCAAAAATCTCTACGGCTCCATTCCTATCAGTAGTACCAAGCCGGAAAGTACTATTCTTATGAGCCACTTCGAAGGGAACTTGTCGGCGGTGAATAATCAGCATACGAAGTTGATTTTCTAGTGTCTGACGTGCATCTTTGTTGTCAATGCCAGTAACTTCAACTCCCATATCTGAATTCACACGGATGTGACCTTTATAATTTTCCTTGCCTTGCTTGAGTTCTACCGTTGCCATGTAGCCAGGAAATTGTGGATTCCAGGTATAACGATTTTCGTATGCATGGCGAAAGAGTTCACTTGCAGAGATCGTTGGAGTCAAAGAGTTAGTAGTTTTCTCTGATAATAGAACAACATTAGTATTATGTAATGGTTGAGCTATTGCCTGTGTTCCCATCGAACTGGCTAGAGTCACAGTTATACAAAAACACCACCAGAAGAGGCTCTTTAGTCGTATCTTCATCGTATTCTTCTCAACTAAGTCAGCTATAAATTTTAGGACTTACTTATGCAAATAATATAGCAATCCTCTACAGATTCGTGAGAGTAGAGAAACTGGCGAACTTTTGCTTTGACAGGGTTTCTGATGCTTAACGGCTCGTAGTTGCGCTTCTGTGCGAGTAGCTCAACTATAAACCTTTATTTATTTGTACCGATCTAGTTTAGTTTAGGTATTTATCTTTAGTTAATCAGTCACTCGACACTGATTCGTTGAACAGGCTTTGCGTCCAAATAGTATTTCACATGAGAGTCAAGTTCAATTTGGGAAGCATGAACAATTAGGAGCGATGTCTGCGACCGCACTCTCAAGCCTCAGGATGATACAATTACTATAATTAGTTTTATAACTATAAAACTATATACAGTTAAAATGATTAAGATAGAGTGTTGATGAGTTGGTTGAAATATGGTATAGATGAGAGTGGAATATTAATATATATTGAAGACATTGCTAAGGGAAAGACTTTACTTAAGTGTCCTTACTGTCATAGTGGATTAACTGCAAAAAAAGGCAAGATAAAAGAGCATCACTTTGCACATACTGAAGAAACTTGCCGTCCGATAGCTAATCAAGAATTTCCAGTTCTCCCATTGTACGATAACTTCAATATACATTTGTCAGGTAAAGATTTAGCTCAACTAAAACTGCTCTGGAATGAGTACGGAACTAAAAACTATCCAATTGATTCTAAATTGGTTTATCCTGGTTTAATTAAAGCGGGATTATTACAAAAAAATGTTTACCAACTTCCCTCAGAATACAATTTTACTAACTTGGGTAAAATACCTGTTAGAGCGTTAGAGTTAATGCTATTTAATGAAGTACAAGAGCCACTTTTGAGCAAAAAGCTACTGAAGCTAGAGCTAGTTTATAAACACGCACTTCACAAAAATACAGCGGATTTACAACACAGACTTACTGATTTAAAACTATACTGCGTGCAACTCAAACGCATTCTCTTATGCACTTTATATTTTTTAGAGATTCAAACAAACAAGGGGACTTTGTATAAGATAGGAGTTACCCAAAGATCTATTAAAGAGCGAGTTGCCGAAGTAGAAAGAGATTTACTGGCACACTACCAAATTGCAGTTATTAAAGTGTTAGGTAGTTGGGAACATAGGGGAAATGTAGAGTTGTATTTTAAACACCGCTATCACGACTTTAATTACCCTATTGGTAGTTTGACAGAATACTACAAATTTACGAAGAACGAACTCAAAATTGTACTGGAGGACCTACAAGAAATGAAGCCAAAAGTACTTTGTCAAGATGAATGGGAGTGCGATTTGTTGTGAGTGGCACCTGGATCAGTGAGGTCGCTGGAATAGGCCATTATCATTAGATTTTAGTTGGTGAGGAGTACCTTAATTCAAAACCTCATAAGATGTCAAATGGGTTCTATAAGCCACTGAACTGGCTGAAATTATTGAGAAGTTAATTGAGAAGACTGTAACGGAGAAGACGGTAACGTGAAAACCCTGATTATTGATAACTACGACTCTTATACCTTTAATCTTTACCAATTAATTGCAGAGGTAAATGGAGAGTATCCCACTGTGATTTACAACGACCAAGTTGCATGGGATGAAGTGCAACAGTGGGAATTTGACAATATCGTGATTTCACCAGGTCCTGGTCGTCCTGAGAACTCAAAAGATTTTGGAATTTGTCGTCAAGCTATTCAAAATACCCAAGTACCGCTTCTAGGCGTTTGTCTGGGACATCAGGGACTTGGTCATGGGTATGGAGGAAAAGTTATTCATGCGCCTGAAGTTCGGCACGGTCGGCTCAGTAAGGTTTATCACACTGGGACTTATTTGTTTGCGGGAATTCCAACTCCATTCTCTGTTGTGCGCTACCATTCCTTGCTGGTTTCAGATGACCTACCGGACTGTCTAGAAAAAGTAGCATGGACAGAGGACAACCTTGTGATGGGACTGCGCCATCGCTCTAGGCCGCTGTGGGGTGTGCAGTTTCATCCAGAGTCGATCTGCACTAAGTATGGACATACCTTGTTTGAGAATTTTGGAGAGATTACCCGAAAATTTGCCCAAGAGCGCGACAATAGCCTGAGAAAACACTATTGGACAGGAAACAACAGGACTGCTCCAACGCCTTCAAGTTCTTCAAGCCAAAAACAGCAGCAAAAATTTGAACTTTGTACGCGCAAGCTGAGTCTGTGTCCCGATACCGAGCAAATGTTTGTGCATTTGTTTGGCTTTTCACCAAATGCATTCTGGCTAGACAGCAGTCGTGTTGAACCGAGTCTTTCTCGCTTTTCCTTCATGGGGGATAGCAGTGGCGAAAACAGTCTCCTGATTCATTATCGGACCCAATCGCAAGAACTCACCGTTACAAAGTCCGATTCTATCAGCCTTAGGACAGAGGGGATTTTTGAGTATCTCCACCGGGAAATTGAACGGCGACACTGCTCATCTGACGAGCTACCCTTCGATTTTAACTGCGGGTTTGTGGGTTACTTTGGGTATGAACTGAAGGCAGAGTGCGGATCTCAATTAAACCACCCCTCTGCCTTACCCGATGCAATGTTCCTGTTGGCTGATCGGATGATTGCAATTGATCACCAGGAGCAAACCCTCTATCTGCTTTGCCTAATTCAGCAGGGACAAACAGCAAGAGCAGAAGTCTGGTTTGAATGGATCAGACAACAAATTGAGCACCTTCCTCTCCTATTGCCTGTTATTCCTGAGAAAACTCAGACACCTGTTATTTTCCGATTAAGCCGGTCTAGAAAGACTTACCTTGATGATATTGAGAAATGTTTGCAGGAAATTCACGAAGGAGAAACTTATCAAGTTTGTTTGACAAACCAGATTCACACAGATACGACACCCGATCCACTAGCGTTCTATCGTTCATTACGCCGCATCAATCCTGCTCCCTATGCTGCATTTTTGCGCTTTGGCGATGTGGCGATCGCCTGCTCGTCTCCAGAGCGATTTCTGCACATTGATCGCCAAGGTTGTGTGGAAACAAAGCCCATCAAGGGGACGCTGTCACGAGGAAAAACACCCGATGAAGATTTTATCCTGCGTGAAAGATTGCGAAACAGCGAAAAAGATCGAGCGGAGAATCTGATGATTGTGGATTTGCTTCGCAATGATCTCGGACGGGTTTGTGCAGTCGGTACTGTCCATGTTCCCAAATTGATGGATGTGGAAACCTATGCTACAGTGCATCAACTGGTGACAACTATTCGCGGTCATTTACGCGCCAATATGAGCGCCACAGACTGCATTCGCCAAGCATTCCCTGGCGGTTCTATGACAGGTGCGCCCAAGCTCAGAACCCTTGAGATTATTGATCGATTAGAGCAGTCAGCACGGGGAGTGTATTCAGGGGCGATCGGTTTTTTGGGGTTGAATGGTTCAGCTGATTTGAATATTGTCATTCGTACTGCTGTGCTGACTCCTGATCAAACTTCGATTGGCGTTGGCGGCGGTATTGTGGCGCTTTCTGATCCCCAGATGGAGTTTCAGGAAATACTGTTAAAAGCAAAAGCATTGATTCACGCCATGATGCTCACAACTCATGGAGCCTTTGCTCCCGACCAATATTACATCCAGGAAATAGAAACAGAGGTTTTTGATAGCTATGAAAAAGTACGGGCATAGGTGCTTAACAATTCAAAATTAAGGAGGAATGGGAGTAGGACTCATGGTGTAAATAATCTGTCTCCTTATATCTTGCACCTGTAAATTTGAATGTCAATTACATGACTAAGTGCAATAGGACGTATTTGTTCAAGGTCGAGTAAAAAACAACACTCTGCGTCTGTTGGAAATGGAAGAGGATGAGAAAGCGATCGCACTCAAAAGAGACAGACTTCTTGCCACACCAATACCCCATGCCGGTGACAAAAATCTACTTCCAAGTCTTTAAACTGCTATCCTCGAGCGATCGCCAGATAGCAGTAAATATGAGGATGATAGTCTCTAGATTGAAAGCAGGGAGATAACTTAGGCAGCCATTAACTCCGAATCACTTTCTGAAGGCGCAGCATCTTGTACTAAAGAAGCATTGTTGTTTTTGCTTTGCAACATATTGCTTGCAAATGCCATCAAAGCATCTACTTTACGAGTGCGCCACTCATCCACGAGTTTCTGCACTTGAGTTGCAGACATCCGCCGCATCATTGCTTCATAAAGATATGCAGCATGCCCCGTTTCATCTTTAGCAATGTTTAACATTCCCAACTTGAGGTTGCGAGCAGTTGGATCGCTTTCAGGTAAAACATTCGCCATCCGGGCAAAGTCTTTACTAGCATCTAACTCCAAAATATAAGTGCTGGGCATAAAGACATCCCAGGCAGTCACAGCAGGTTTTAGCTGTTCTGGGGAATAACCTTTAAAGTAAGCGGCAAAAAAGGGACTGCGTCCTTCTTGGGATTTACTTTCTTTTGTGGTTTCCTTTGTGGTTTCCTTTGAACTTTTGAAGTCTATGACTTTTTTATCTAGCTGTTTTAAGGCGTGGGCAAAAATTTGACCATGCCTTTTTTCATCTTCAGCGTGTTTTGCCAGTTTTTCTGCCAGCCAAGTGTCGCCTTCTGCCGCTGCGCGATCCGAGAGCGTTTGTAGAAAAGGAACGGAACCGGATTCTGCCAGCTGGAACCCCGCAAGAACATTAGGGCGAGTTTTAGGATCGCGGATTTGTGCTGCTGAGTAATACGCAATCGCACCAGAACCTGCTAGGTGCATGACGTAAGTCAATAAGTTCATGGAGATTCCCGGTGAGTGTGAGGAGTTTACATTTCTTATATTAATAATTATTTTTGCTTCTGGTATTCATATTGGCTGATTGTCCTGCATCGCCCCTGCTTTGCATCGCACTGTAAAATATAGTTAAAAGTTATTGGGATGGGGAAAATTCAGAGTTTTTCTGTCACTGAAATCCAAAATACCCACAGCGAAGTTTTCAACCAAGCTACTGTTGAGCCTGTTTTGCTGACAAACTGGAGTTTAGACTAAAGGTAAGCGAGGGGAAAATAATACTTATAAAAGTGAAGAAATATTATTATTAAAAATTACAACTGCAAATTCCATACTTCCAATGCGTGACATCAGACAAACTGAGCAAATATAAGCATTTGGGCAAAGCTGGTACTACTGAACATATTGATGTTGTTATGTCCGTTTTTAGACGTTATGTTTGGGATGAAATACAGAGAATAATTCATACCCTTGATGATTGTCTACTAGACATGAATTCTGGATCTGAGCAAGAGCCAGAAGAAGCACAAGATTGAATCCCTAGATTATTCGCGATGAATACTCGCAAATAATCTGGATTATTTTATTTTTTCCAAATAGTGATGCTCCCAATGAAACTTGTACCTTTTTAAAAGAAGGGCTAAAAGCTTTGCTATATAAGGCTTATAAAATGTGTAAGTTAGGATACCATGCGAATCTCGCTGACTCCCTCGTTGTAATCCCAACTATTCTAGTCTAAACTCTAGATAGCAAGTTAGTGTTCTTGAAGTTCAAAGTCCAATCATTATTGACAAAAGCTTATGTGGGCAGTTGTGGTCGAAGAACATGGTGGTCCTGAAGTCTTGCAGCTAAAAGAAATTGCCAATTTAGAACCGAGTCGGGGAGAGATTCGGGTGAAAGTGCACGCATCAGCCTTGAATCGAGCTGATATCGCACAGCGCAAGGGCAAATTTCCACCACCAACCCCATCTAAATACGAAATTCTCGGCTTGGAATTTGCCGGAGTCGTAGACAAATTAGGAGCAGAAGTTAGCAATTGGCACTTAGGCGATCGTGTGTTTGGATTAGTTAGTGCTGGTGCATACGCCGAACAAGTTCTCATCCACGAGCAAATGCTGATGCCCATTCCGCCTAACCTTACTTTTGAACAAGCAGCAGCAATTCCAGAGGTGTTCTTCACCGCCTACGATGCCTTGATTGATAAAGCAGACTTTCAAGCAGGTGACACAGTGTTAGTTCATGCAGGTGCTTCCGGTGTAGGAACCGCAGCCATACAACTAGCCCTGGTGATGGGAGCCAGTATGGTTTTGACAACCGGGCGCAGTGACTGGAAACTAGAAAAATGCCGAGCATTGGGTGCAAATCGAGCGATTAATACAACTGCTGAGGAATTTGACCAAGTTGTGATCGACGCAACTGCATCGAAGGGAGTCGATATTATTCTCGACACTATTGGGGCAGATTACCTAGAGAAAAACTTGAATGCGGCAGCAGTGTCTGGTAAAATTGTGCAAATTGCAACGCTCAGTGGTGCTACTCCTCAAATTAATCTACAAAAATTGCTGAGTAAGCTGCTACGGTTGCAGGGAACAAGCTTACGTAACCGTTCTATCGAGCAAAAAATGACACTGACGCAAAAATTTTCCAAGCAAATATTGCCCTTTTTTGTAGATGGTAGGTTAAAACCATTGATTGACCGTAGCTTTAAATTGAAGGACGTTATTGAGGCTCATAGCTACATGGAAAACAACAGCAACTTTGGCAAAATCGTCCTGAGTATTGCCTCTGTTGAGTGATTGATGTTTATAATGTGTGTCAACGGGTGATAAAAAATGAGATTATGCCAATCAGATCGTGCGAAAAGCTGTAACTCATATCTTGCACCTAACCGAATAAACCTGTAAAAGGTTAATAAAGAGCGAAAAATATAACAGTAAAGCAACAACATTACTCAAAAAATGTAGTAAAAAATAAAAATTATTGTATTCGTAAGGATACATATAAAATTTTCAAAACGACAAGATACTGGATGACGCTTTCTGCGTTATATAAGAGTGCGATCGCCTGCTTTTAGTCTAAACTTCAGTAAAATGATTTGGTCATTTTTAGGAATGTTCTCACAAAATGTAAACACTAAAGCTTAGTAACCCAAGTTGCAAGTGGATGCTGATTGGCGATCGCACATAACCAATTAAGCAATAAAATCCCCTCCAGGAGAAAGAAACGGAGGGGAGTATGTTAAATGAAATAATCACCTCCGCTGCGTCAATCGATGATCTGTTAAAGGCGATTGGAATGATTGTTCTAATGTTTTAGGTTCTGGCAAGGTTTCACCATTTTTCAAAGCTGTGTCGATTAAGAGTTATAATACCTCTCGTGCATTTTTGAGTGCTTCTTCGTAAGTTTCTCCGTAAGTGCAAGGCTGCATTATATCAGTAAATTCGGGAAGTGAAACCACATAGCATTGGTCTTCATCTGACCATTGAATCATAATTGTATATTTCATGCATCTGACTCCTTGTCTTCGATTTCCTTAAGCTGTTCAAGTGCGTAATTGACTTGCTTTTCTATATAAAGTTTGGCATCACTTCCATCCTTACCAGCAATAATGATGGCTTTGGGCAATTTTGGATGAATCCATTTACTTTGACGCACCCACCCTTTCTAAGGGTGGCATTCACGCGAATTAAGCCAAATCCGCGTTATCCCATAGATCCAGGCATTGCTGGTGTGGCGGGTTCCCAGGCATATTACGTTTGCCGCGTGCGGCGCAATATTTTCTCCTTTTACCCTCTGTCGATTCAGAGGTGGGCGTTTCAAACAGACTTAGCTATCTTGGTTCCCACAAGTCCTGCCGTACCTTTCTGAGTTTAGGCATCACGAGTATGCTTAACTCCTTACTTTCAATAGCACGCTGTCGTATGACACGCGCTGCAAGTTTATCTGCGTGGGCAATGTGAAGGACATAAAATGGTGATTTAGTCACCCTTTTACTCGTGGGCTTCCGCCTTAACAATATTGTGACTACTTTTAGCGGGTTGATATGTAAATCCTGCCTGTAGTAGCAAACTTTTCAGTTCTCTAATTTTCTTGGGCATAGCCTGAACTATAATGATCACACCTTTGGTTTGCGGCGCTTGATGGGATTCATCTGTGTCTCCAACCAACTAAATGCTTGTGAAGACAGGAGTGTTAAGCATAAGTAAACGAGAGCCACAGCGAGATAAATCTGGAAAGCTCGGTAGTTTTCAGCAACAATCAACTGCCCTTTGCGGAACAATTCTTCAAACCCAATAATCGCAACTAAGCTAGTATCTTTTAGCATACTGATAAATTCATTCCCGAGTGGTGGTAACATTCGCCGCAAAGCTTGGGGAAAAATTACATAGCGCATCGTTTGTACGGAACTGAAACCGAGTGATTGTGAAGCTTCCGCTTGCCCAAGTTCAATAGATTGAATACCAGCACGGACAATTTCTGCAATGTAAGCAGCGCTATTCAAACTTAAAGCAATGACTGCAGCACTCAGGCGATCAAATGAGAAGGTAAAACCAAGTTCTTGAATGACGGCAGGGATGCCAAAGTAAATCATGAAAATTTGCACAAGCAAAGGCGTACCTCGAAAAAAATCTACATACGCTCTTGCTAGCCAACGCACTAAGGTGATATCGGAAAGACGTATAATTCCCAGTAGCGAACCTCCAATCAAACCAAGAACAATAGAAAATGCTGTGATTTCAAGTGTGACTAATGCTCCTTGTAGGAGGAAGGGAAGTGCCTGTAAAATGACACTAATTGAGGTGGAGATTGTACTACCAGTTTGGGTAGATTCTTTCTGAAATGGTGCTTTGTCTGGTAATGCTGGAGGTGTTGCCTTGAACCATTTTTGGTAAATTTGAGTATAGATGCCATTTTTTAACACCTTAGTCAAGCCAAGATTTATCAGCTCTAAATTAGGTGAATTTTTTGCAGTGGGAATGCCATAATATTCTTCTGTAAGCAGTTGCTGAACCACTTTAATTCCGTTGAGATTACCCGTGTTTATTGCGTATATAGTAACGGGAGCATCATTAATCACAGCATCTACATTACCGTTGAGCAATTCCTGTAACGCTAAAGGAGCAGAGTCAAAGCTGCGGATTTGGACTCCGGGAATACTCTTAGCTTTTATCGCACCTGTTGTACCAAGTTGTACTGCAATTTTTTTATTTTTTAGACTATCAAAGCTAGTAATATCTTGATTATTTTGGCGGATAGCGATCGCCAACCCCGATTTAAAATAAGGGCGCGAGAAGGAAACGCTTTTAGCTCGTGCTTCGGTGATTGTAATCGAACTAATCGCAGCATCCATTGTTTTTGCTTGCAATGCTGGAATCATACCGTCAAAAGGTATACTTTGAAAATCAACTTGAAAATTAGCCGCAGTTGCGATCGCTCTCATTAAATCAATCGAAAAGCCTTGCAACTCACCACCTTGCCCTTGAAACTCAAAAGGTGGAAAAGCAGGTTCAGTGGCTACCTTCAACGTTTTTCCTGTACCACTTACATGGTTATCTGAACTACAACTATTAAGCAGCAGACAACAAAATCCTACAACCAAAACAGAGCGCCACCAACTTCCAAACCTAAATCTCCCCATACTTTTCCTCCAATGCTAAGTATCTTCCGCACAGTAGTGTAGTTCGTTAAAATCAACTGTAGTGCAATCGATCCCAATACCACAAATGAACACTTCTCACTCTGTCATTTTTTTTGAAAATCTGGAAAAAGACTTTGGTTCCTTAAAAGTCCTTAAAGGAATCACTGGCGAAGTTCATCGGGGAGAAGTTATTGCAGTTATTGGTTCTTCTGGTTGTGGCAAAAGCACTCTACTCCGTTGTTTCAACCGCTTAGAAACTATTAATGGTGGACGTTTAGTCGTAAACGATCTTGATTTATCGCAACCTAGTTTCAACAATAAGCAACTGCGGCAGCTACGAACGCAAGTCGGCATGGTTTTCCAGCAGTTTAACTTATTTCCCCATCTCAGTGTGTTGGAAAATTTAACACTTGCTCCGCGTAAGGTTTTGGGAAAATCCCTCAAAGAAAGTACGCAATTAGCTGGATTGTATCTGGAAAAAGTGGGACTCTTTGACAAAGCATCTGCTTATCCCGAACAACTTTCAGGTGGGCAAAAGCAACGAGTCGCTATTGCCCGGAGTTTGTGTATGAACCCTCAAATTATGCTCTTTGATGAACCTACCAGTGCTCTAGATCCGGAACTTGTTGGTGAAGTGTTACAAGTCATGCAGCAACTAGCAGCCGAGGGCATGACGATGGTGGTTGTTACCCATGAAATGCAATTTGCTCGTGAAGTCGCCCATCGTGTCATATTTTTAGATAAGGGTGTTGTGGAAGAACAAGGTTCTGCCCGTGAAGTTCTATCTCATCCTCAAAGCGATCGCCTACGTGCTTTCCTCAGTCGCCTCAATCCCTCATCAGTGCTGAGTAATGAGTGCTGAGGAAAAGAAGAGCGGGAGAAGAAATTGCATTCGGTAATCTGTTTAAAGGTATTCTCGCAAGAAATCAAACGGATCGTCTTCTCCCCAAGGTGGTTCAGGTACTATCAATTGTAGTTTTCTGTCGATGTCGGCTTCAATTTCATCGTAATCGCTGCGATCAAACAGTTCTACTAAGGCTTTCCAGTCACGTTCTCTCAAGGGTATTAACGATGGTGCATATAAATCCGGATTTGCCAAGGAATTCACACGCCTGGTTTCAGTTGACTTTTGCGAAAGATTAATCGTCACAATTATATATATATTAGATTACGCACTATATCCAGTTGCTCAGGAAATATTCTACCGAAGAAGGATGATGATAATTCGTAATTAGAAGTAATTAGAAGTTAGTATTTTTTATGATACGGAGATTCAGATTCAACTAATTCGATCTCAAAGACTTCGGAAAAAGACTGTACAACATGAGGGCGAATCTCCTCACAGGTGATGCTAGGAATCCATTCAGCTAAACTGCCTACAGGTTTATCGGAAATACCGCAGGGTATAATCCGCCCAAACCCTGTCATATCTGGACAAACGTTTAACGCAAAGCCGTGCATGGTAACCCAATGACTGACTTTGATGCCTACTGCGGCAACTTTACGCCCCTCGAGCCAAACACCTGTCAAAGAGGGAATGCGCTCTCCGTGCAACCCGTAGACTGCTAGTACACGAATTAACACTGATTCAAGTTGTCGTAAATACCAATGGAGATCTTTGCAATAATTTTGCAGATTCAAAATAGGATACCCTACAAGTTGACCAGGACAGTGATAAGTAACTTCGCCGCCTCGCTCAACTTTATGTACCTCATACTCACTCTGAGCAAGATCAAACTTGATAAATTCTAGACTGCGTTCTTTTGACCAAGTGTACACTGGTGGATGCTCTAGTAAGATTAACACGTCGTCTAAGTTGGAGTTATTCATGCGCTCTGTCTGAAGCGATCGCTGCCACATCAAAGCATCTAAGTAAGGCATCACTCCTTGGTTATATAGCAAACCTTTATGGTTGTACAAATTACTACTATAGTTCATCTAAAAAAACAACTATTCCAGGTGTTAATAATGTATTTAAAATCACTCTTATAAGCAAAAAAATGTCAAGGTATGCAAAGGATTCTAAAGGAAAGTCAAGGGAACTGGTTTTACAAAAAACAAAGTGTTAGTTTGAATAAATCACCTCAAGAGTATTAGGAGGAATTCTCTGCAACAATCATCAAGCCAAGAGAATTAACAACAAATAATCAAAAATCAAATTCACATCAACAAACATTAAGCGGGAGAGTTTACATGGAACTTGTCATCCACGGCAAAAATATTGAAATCACTGATAGCATCCGCGAATACGTCCATCAAAAAATCGAGAAGGCGGTAAGTCATTTTCAGAACATCACAAATGAAGTGGATGTCCATCTTAGCGTAGCTCGCAATCCCCGAATTAATCCGAGACAAGCGGCTGAAGTGACGATTTATGCTAACGGTAACGTCATTCGTGCCGAGGAGAGCAGCGAGAGCCTATATGCGAGCATAGATTTGGTTGCCGACAAAATTGCCCGTCAACTGCGTAAATACAAAGAAAGGCGTCAAGATCGGAAAACTCAAGGACAAACAACTGTCGATGAACTATCAACAGATGCGGTAGTCACAGATTTAATTGGCGATCGCACACCCGAACTACCTAGCGAAGTCGTTCGCACCAAATATTTTGCGATGTCACCTATGACTGCTGTAGAAGCTTTAGAGCAATTGCAATTGGTGGGACACGACTTTTATATGTTCCGAAATTCTGAAACAGACGAGATTAACGTCATTTACGAACGCAACCACGGTGGTTTTGGTGTCATTCAACCCCGTAACGCCAACGCTCATACCAACGGAAATGGTAAGAACGGCAAGACAGCCCATAGTGCATATGAAAAGGGAGTAAGTAGTAGGTAGTAAAGGAAAGAAGCGAGGAGCAGGGGGAGAAAAAAGACTCCTGTGGGGGCGGGTAAGAAAATGCGGATTCGGATGTAGCCAAGTGTTATCTGTATTAAACCCGCCCCTACCCAGGGTAAGAAAATGCGGATTCGGTATGTACCCAAATGTTATCTGTCCCAGTTCGCCCATTTTTTCATGAGATAGATGAAACAAGAAGTCATAAGTTCAGAATTGCTCCCAATTACTCCGATTTCTCGCTACGCCTTTATACAAGTTGTTGTAAAGTTTTGATTGCTTCGGAGACGTGAGCATTAAAGTTAAACATCGAGTTGAATATATGGCGTACAACTCCACAAGAGTCTATAATATACGTCACCCGACCGGGGACTAAACCAAAAGCAGTGGTTGCACCGTAAAGCTTCCGCACTTGGTCACCTTTGTCACTCAAGAGGGTAAATGGGAGCTTATACTTAGTGGCAAATTTTTGGTGAGATTCAGATGAGTCGCCACTCACGCCAATGATTTCTGATCCAGATGTTTCAAAAGCTTCATATTGATCTCGAAAACTACAAGACTCTGCCGTACATCCGGGTGTATCGTCCTTAGGATAAAAGTATAACACAACAGCTTTGCCGCGAAAGTCTTTCAAACTCACCGAAGAGCCATTTTGAGAAGGTAAGGTAAAATCGGGTGCGGTATCTCCAACTTTGATAGCCATAAAATATTGACGTTTTTTATAAACTTATCTTAATAAATTATTGCAAAAATTTTCTCTTCAATGTTGTTATATCATGTTCGGTAAATGAGTTATAAATAAAAGATAAGTTCGTAGTTGAGGACAGTACGTCCGAGGGTTTCCCAAGGGAAGAATCTGTCCGTGCGCTTTAGCGCTCTCAAATTGTTAAGAGCGCTAAAGCGCAACTACAAGCTTTATTATAAGTGTTCAAATGAACATGATATCAGCCTTTTCTGCTACGTCTGCTACGCGAATGGCTTCGTCAAAACTCAAAACTGCCACGAAACCGTTCCTTGAACAGTGAACGGACTACCAGGAATAAAAGTCGGAAATTATGCCGCGATCGCAATTTCAATTGGAATTCCTCAAATCTTAAGAAACCATCGTCGCTGATACATTACATAAGCAACTACCACCCAGAGTAAGACTGTGACAATGGCGAAAAGTAAAGAACCATTCATCTCACCAGCCCAAGACGCAAAGACATTCACATAAATCCAATCATAAGTGCTGAGAGCATTTTCCCCGGACCCGACTTTAGTTTTCACTAAAATTTTAATTAGCAGAACAGAAGCAACGAAAAGGGAAATGGCATTTAATCCCAACACTTCAAAAGGTTTATCCCAACGCCGTACCCGTCGCACTTCAATAAGTTCATAACAAGTAGCAAGTAATAATAATGCCCAACCACTAGTGAAAATTACATATGAACTCGTCCAGAGCTTTTTGTTAAGCGGGAATGTCCAGCCCCATGCCCAACCAATAATTAAGCAACCAATACCAAATAAGGCTAAACCTATACTTGTACGAGATTTCACTGGCTGAGCGCGTATCCATTGTCCAGCGAAATATCCCGCCAATACACTCACAATAGCGGGAATAGTGCCAAAAAGTCCCTCTGGATCTCCTAAATTCTTAAAACCATCACCTTTGTAAAGATGTACTTGAGGAATAATTAAGCGGTCTATATAAGCACCGAAATTCCCCTCCCTCGTCGTCAGTACTCCAGCGCCATAACCGGGAACAGGTACATACATCATGGCTATCCAATAGCCGATGAGTAACACTCCTGCTAATATCCATTGTCCTTTGCGTGGGAGTTTGAGAACGGCAACAGAAGCAAGGAAGTATGTTAAACTAATGCGTTGCAACACTCCCATAATGCGGATAGTACTCAAATCAAAAGTCCCAGGACCTTTATTCCAAAAGCCATTGAGTAATAACCCCAAAGCGAATAAAATCGCAGCACGACGCAAAATACGCCAGTAAACAGACGCTGAGGGTTTATTTTCGCCAGTGTACTTTGACAAGGAGAAAGTCATTGCCACACCAATAATAAACAGAAAGAAAGGAAAGACTAAATCAGTCGGAGTGCAGCCGTGCCAATCTGCATGGAGTAGTGGAGGATAGACTTTAGGTTCGGCAACACCCGCCATGTTCACAAGAATCATGGCTGCAATAGTTATGCCGCGAAAAATATCAAGTGAAGTCAGACGACTCATAAGCAGAATATTAAATGAAATACTACAAATTACTCTGCATCGTCGAGATAATCAAGATAAATTTGTAGAACGAAATACAAGTGAAAATTTGAGTGTTTTCAGTTGCCTGATGGCTCTAATCTAGGAGTGGAAATAGTGTCTGGAGCTACTGGATTCTCAAGATAAAATCGTACGCGTTCTCTTCGTTGCTGTTTTTGAGCTTGACGTTCTCGTCTTCTTTTTTGCTGAAGTTCCTGAGCTTGACGTACTCGTTCGCGGGCTTGACGCTCAAAGTTAGAACCCGCTTTAGCAAAGTTAACTGCTGCTTGTACGTGCTGCTCGCTATCTGTGGATACAAACTTCCACTTCTTCTTTACGGTTTCCATGACTTCATGATCGAGATTATCGTGACCGGTAGATTCGACCATTTGTACATCTTTGACACTACCATCTTTTTCAACATCAATTTCCACAACTGCTCGACCCTCCATACCCTCAGATCCTGATGGATAATTTGGGGGAGGGCAACGACGGCAAGCCAAACCATCAGAACCCGAGCCAGTTCCCAAACCGTTGCCATGCCCATTTCTATTACCTGTGGCGATCGCTGTTGTATTTCCCGAACTATTGCCTGAACCTGGAAGCACTCCATTATCGCCGTTGCCTTCACGGTTTGTATTTCCTACAGTCGTAATGTTGGAGAGCGAGCCTGTGGTATTGTTGTTTTTTGGCTGCTCTATGTTGTTATCGTTCGCTACAGATGGTGCGGTGGAAAAGGGTAGCTGGGAGGAGGTTGACGTTGGTTTTTGAGTTGTGGTTGAGCTTTTCAATGGTGTGAAAGCTGGCCTTGCAGTCTCCGTTGGGGTTAGTTTGGATAATAAGCTCGATCTAGTTGTCTGTACTACTTTGGGTGTTGATGTCGGTTGTAATAGTGGCGTTGGAGTTGGTTTTGGTGACGGTAGGGGTGGTAAAGTCTCAGCAATTTTGGGCAACGGTGGTATTGGAGTTGGTTTTGGTGACGGTAGTGGTGGTATTTTAGCGACAGTGGGCAACGGTGGTATTGGAGTTGGTTTGAGTGTTGGTAGCGGTGTTACAGTCTCAGCAATTTTGGGCAACGGTGGTATTGGAGTTGGTTTGAGTGTTGGTAGCGGTGTTACAGTCTCAGCAATTTTGGGTAACGGTGGTAATGGGGTTGGTTTGAGTGTTGGTAGCGGTGGTAAAGTCTCCGCAATTTTGGGTAACGGTGGTATTGGGGTTGGTTTGAGTGTTGGTAGCGGTGGTAAAGTCTCCGCAATTTTGGGCAACGGTGGTATTGGGGTTGGTTTGAGTGTTGGTAGCGGTGGTAAAGTCTCCGCAATTTTGGGCAACGGTGGTATTGGGGTTGGTTTGAGTGTTGGTAGCGGTGGTAAAGTCTCCGCAATTTTGGGCAACGGTGGTATTGGGGTTGGTTTGAGTGTTGGTAGCGGTGGTAAAGTCTCCGCAATTTTGGGCAACGGTGGTATTGGGGTTGGTTTGAGTGTTGGTAGCGGTGGTAAAGTCTCCGCAATTTTGGGCAACGGTGGTAGAGGCTGGGTTGGTTCTGTTGAAGGTAGTGGTGGTATCGGGTCGAGAGGTGATAAATTTGGTTTGGGCTTCAAAGCTACGACGGATTTCGGCTGGCTAGGAGTTTTAAATGGTTGGGATTGCGTTCTAGCTGTCGTACTTTGTTTGCTGCTTGGGATGGAAGCATCTGAGTTAGAGAGCGACTTAGATGGAGTGCTTTTTGTTCCACTTCCACTTTTACCGCCACTGGCGATCGCACGAATAGCGGCTCCCGAAGTCAATGATTTTGTGATTGTCTCAAATTTAGGAGTCGTGTGGTTTACTGCAACTGGCTTGTCTTTTGGTGGCGTATTTTGCTTTATTTTTAATACTTTAGGAGTGGATGGCTCATCAACAAGAATGATTTCTATCGGTTTTTCTGCAAGCTTGGGTGTTTTAAACCAGAGACTGCCAAGAGTAAGTATCGCAATATGCAGTACTGCTGAACCAATAAAGCTCAAAACCAGAAAAGAACGGAGAACTTTTTCTTCTTTTTCTCGCTGAGAAGCCACATTGCAGGAATTGCTCATAAAGACTGGATCTCCTGTGTTTCAAGTAGCACGCACCAATGCAAGGAACATGCACGCGATCTACAAACTCCAAATTTACCAAAAAATTTGGCACACTTAAAGCCCAGACATATTACTCATTTTTTCTGAACTTACGCCTGCCGTCAAACGACAAAGTGTCAAACTTTATCCTTCTTTATTGGGAACCTTTACTGACAAGAAGCATTCTTGATTAAAAATACTTGTTAAATTAAACTTAGTCAGATGCGTCTGTATGTACGTATCTTGTTGAAAATAATTATCAAATCAAAACGCAGAGCGCTCATTCTGATAGCGGCTGTAACTTTATAAACGAGTCTCTATTGCAGATGTGCTAGTACTAAGATCAGAATTGTTGCTGCTTGACGAACAGACTGCATATCTAGACAGGTTACATACTCGTAATTTAATGTCAACTCTAAAAAAGATTCATGCAGATGGCACAACAATACTTATGGCAACCCATAACCCAGACTTAGTCTATTGTTCGGCAGACTAAGTCTGGGTTATGGATCAAGAATGGCTAGTTTTAGAGGGCAAACCTCAGGATGTGTTTACCCAACGTGATGTCTTAGAAGAGTTACAGCTAGGAGTTCCACTCATTTTTATCTGCAAATATCTAGTTAAGAAAGTTTGCCTTAACTAGATATTTATCAGTGCTAAACCGATGAATCTCTCCCCCTTGTGAGATGACTCCTCCTTGCTTCTTGACTTACTTAGCTGAAGAGCGGTTTTGATAGTCAGTATTTATTTCTTAATATCAGGTACTAATTACTACAAAGTCTCTATGTGAGACCGAAAAGCGATCACGGCCTGCTTACCCTGATAGTCTTTGACAGAGCGAAGAATATCATTAGATAATTCTATTGACATAATTGTTTTAATTTCGATGTTGGTGTTGTAGCCCGCCATGTCTCCCATGCGTCGGCCGTGGTTACCCTCACCCTGCACTTGAGTGATGGTGTAGCCGATGACACCGTAACTTTTCAACATATTGACAATAGCCTCTTTAA
Organism: Rhizonema sp. PD37; assembly: GCA_029379215.1. Classification (GTDB taxonomy): domain Bacteria; phylum Cyanobacteriota; class Cyanobacteriia; order Cyanobacteriales; family Nostocaceae; genus Rhizonema. Next base: position 3,025 of record JAQYWO010000006.1, on the reverse strand, counting down.
GCACTGTTTCAGCAATGATTGTCAGGAGGACAGCAGGTTTGACTAAATCGGCTTCGAGGGACATGGGTTCCATAGAACAGGTTTTATGTTGGTGGGTTAGTTGAAGATTTCTTTAATCTTCACATGATAGGGTTTTTTTGCGCAAACCTACTGATAGCATTTGCAACTAAATGCCAGAGCCATCTAAGAATTCTTCGATCACCTTATCTTTAATGCCACAAGAGATCCGATTTTCTCTTGTGGTTGCTTTATCGATTAAAAATTGAGCATTCGCAGTATGACTCACTTTCAAAGCCGACGCCACTGGTTGCATTTGTTGAACTTGTTGTTCAAGTTGCTCAATTCGATCTACTAGAAGACGTATAACTTGAGCCTCAGCATCTGGCAAACTTCCGTGTTCTAACGGATCGACTCGAACGCCAGCACGATGAACAATTCGACCGGGAACACCAACTACAGTACAGTCAGCAGGCACATCTCGCAAGACAACAGATCCAGCCCCAATCCGAACATTGTTACCAAGTTGAATGTTACCCAAAACTTTTGCGCCTGCGCCAACGACGACATTTTCGCCTATGGTTGGATGGCGCTTACCGCATTCTTTACCAGTACCGCCGAGGGTAACACCTTGGTAAATGAGGCTATAGTTTCCGACAATAGCTGTTTCGCCAATAACCACGCCCATTCCGTGATCTATAAAAACACCAGTACCTATCGCTGCACCAGGATGAATTTCTATTCCGGTTAAAAACCGAGCAATGTGGGAAATAAAGCGAGGGATAAAGGGTATGTTGATGCTATATAGACGGTGAGCCAAGCGATAGAGTAACAGAGCTTGCAAACCGGGGTAGCAAAACAATACTTCTAACCAGCTACGGGCAGCTGGATCACGTTCAAAGATAATACGAAAATCAGTCAGGAGCGTAGATAGCACGGGATTTGTACCCTCGTTTTGCAAAACAAGTTACAATCTATTTTAATACGTTGATTGCTAATTGTTGATTTTTCCTGATTGATTGTAAGTTTATGTACTTACGGCTTACTCCTGTACAGAAAGAGTGTAATTACGCCTTTCTCCAGAATTGAAGGTACCAACCCACACGCGATAAGTTCCTGCTTTCCATGTACTATCTTCAACGCTGGCATCTTTACTTTTACCGCTATCATCGCCGCAACGAATGACATCGTCTGGTCCTTTCACTAGTATTGTAGTGTCATATCCACCAGTATTAACTTGTATTCTGAAGTGGGAAAAGTCTTTTTGCAAAACTATAACAGCATCCGGGGTAGGATCTGCAAAGCCAATACAGGCATTCCTATTTTGATCGCGGTTACTAATAGTGGATAATGAGTAAGATCCCCCAGTATAGCCGGATATCGTTTCTTTCTCGGCTTGAAAACCTGGTGATAAGGTTAATTTTCCAAAATGAGGTTGATCTGCTAATACTTGAGTGGGTATAATAGTAGTAAGTATAGCTAAAAGGCATCCGCTCTGCATAAGAAGTCGGGGGCGAAAGAAATTCATAATAGCCCTCCAACAAGCTATTTATAGTTGTCTTAGTATATATATCCTATCTAGAAAAACTTGTATCTATATTAGCGGTGTGACACAATCATAGGTGCCACATATTTTTGGCGTTGCATAATTGAAGTATGAATTAGCCTTACGCATAGACAAGGGAGCGGTGAGCAGCGCTGCAGGAGGTGAGACCAATGCTGCTTTGAGGGTTTCCCTCCGTAGGCATCTGGCGTTAGCGCAGCGTTAGCGAGTCTTCTCACTCGGGGAGACGCCAAGGGCGAACGAGCGTCACCCGATCTTCGCAGCGGTAGCGAGGCACGAGCGTCAGGGGTTTCCCGCTACTAGGCGACTGTGTTAGCAAGAGCGATCTTCGAGCTTGCGAGCGTCACCCGATCTTCGCAGCGATCTCCCTTGTCTTCTCACTCGGGGAGACGCTTCTCAACTCCTGTTGGAGAGGCTGCGCCAACGAGACGCTTCTCTTCGAGACGCTTCGCGAACGCGAACGCGAACGAGCGTCAGGGCTTCCCGCAGGGTAGGCAAGGCAGTGCGCTCTCAACACTAATACAGCTATACTATAGAGTAAAACTCTTTTTGCCAAACCCAAACCAATAGCTTCAAGTACTGAACAGATATGCAAATCACACTCAGTTCACAGCAAAGCCAAATTCTTGAATCCCTCTCGCAGCAGGGTGGATACTCAAGTATTGAAGAAGCAATTGACACAGATCTATTGCTTCTCGCTGACGAGATAATGCAGCAAAGTTCAGCAAGATTCACCAGAATACCTAGCTTGGGTGGAGCAAACACGCCTAAAGATTGAAGAAGGTGTGCGTGCCGTAGAGCGAGGTGATGTAATAGAAGCAACTGTGGTGTTAGCTCGATTACGCAGTAAGGTAGAAGCAGCCAGAGCAGCCTCAGCATGAGGTATCTACGGATTACGGCTCCAGCGAGCCGAGACTTGGAAGGAATTTCTGAGTATTTTTTGGAGAAGAGCGTAGAGGCAGGCGATCGCTTCGTACAAACATTCGACCAAAAGTGCCAATACCTTGCACGTTTCCCGTATATCGGCAAGTCTTACGCGTGAACTTTGACGAGGCGTATGCGGTGACTTTTGCTGATGGATTACATCGTCTTTTATCAAGTTGTTGAGGATTTAGCCTTGCTGTGTCGCTATCGGCTTCTTCTAAAGATGATTTAGTTTTTTGGTGTATTGTGGTGGTGGTTTGGAGCAGGAAGGCGATCAGTGAGGAGAAGCCGTAACGACTGTAATATAACAAGTTTTATTGCATTTATTGTAGCAAAATTGCTACAATAAATGCGTATTGATGATACTTTGTTATTTTTTGAAATCTGATAATGTATAGCAAAGATTGCTTTTGATAAAAAATATGACTATAGATACATTAATAGAAGATAATATTCTAATTAGAAATTTGGTTGATGAAAGTGGATTAGCTTTAGATGAGAATATTAAAAAAGTTGAAAAATTAAATTCTCTTTTAAAAC